>JABJKH010000073.1 GCA_018660465.1 Rhodospirillaceae bacterium | reverse complement strand
CTTGATTGCCTTGGCTGCACCCGTCTGACGTGTCTGCGATTTCTGTCTCATCTTCGTTCCCTTCGGTCACTACGATGAGCTAAAAATCCTCTCTTATGCAATCCCGCTAATTTGTTCCATAGGCGCTGACGTTAGACAGTATCGCGCGCAAATTCGGCAGGTTTGTCATAGTTGTAATGAAAGGGCGATGGTGAAACGGCCTGAACATCCACGCCTTGTTTGTCCATATCCTTTAGGCGCTCTTCCGGTTCGGTCAGCTTGGCATGAAGCGTTTTCTGAAGATCCTCATTAATAGAAACAGTCAGGGGGCTGTTATCCACTGCACCGCCGTACAAATTCGGCAAGGACGTCAACATGTCATCCGCTTTATGGACGTGGATATGGCAATGAATATCTACGGTGAAAAACTTATTGTCGTTCCGAACGGTTTGGGCATGACCATGATCACTCGCTTGCCCGTGGTTCGCACATTTAAAAAACATTATTTTTTCCTGACCGTATAAATTAGATGAAGAGCTTGGAATGATTGACGCGGCGATTCTTGAATTACGATATGTCTGGGACGTTGTACATTCGCCAGCAGCCTGAACAAACGACGCTACCGGGCACAACTTTCTCCTCAATTATGGGCACCAGTGTCGTTGAATGAGCATCCAGGATTATCTTAGTGTAGACCTTCCCCTTAGGCTTCAAGAGCCCTGATACAGGACCTTTCCCGCCTGCGCCGTGTCCCCGTTTTTTTGCGCTTGTCCTCAAAGACTATACTGGTTTCTAGCTCAAGATCGCAAACAATGATCTCACATAATCGACGGAAAGGCCGAAACATTTGCATTTTATGGGGGTCTCCTTTTGGCTATAAGGAGAGGTCTAAGCGACCTCCGAAATATGTCCGCTTTTCTACGGTGGTCTCAATTGATCGACGCAACACTTTATCTTAAACGCAAAGCGGACATTCTGGCCGTAACCACTTAACTTTTGGAACGTAATACCCTTCACCAATTCCCCGCAGCATTACGGGCAAACCGGTCAATTATATGTTCTCTTTTACGGCGCGAGTTTAACGAGTGGAGAGTCAGTGAGGCGGTGCCCGCCCCCCGTGGGGGGTAAGGGGGGCGTAGCTAAACCTGCGAATGGGTATGCTCAATGCGAGGGTCTCGCTATTATCGGGCAACGCACCCCGAAATGATGCCGGTTGCTTCCTATATGCTTCCTGATGATAAAAACACCTTAGCCGTTTCCAGCTAAGGCATTGATATTATTGGTAGCGGAGGAGAGACTTGAACTCCCGACACGCGGATTATGATTCCGCTGCTCTAACCAGCTGAGCTACTCCGCCATAGGACCCCTGTTTGGGGAATGGGCCGTATACGGTAAAAGGTGATTGGTCGTCAAGGGTATGCGGGCTGAAAATCGCTTCAAATCGGCTAATTACTTAGGCTTCGGGTCAAGGGGCTTTGGGAATTCGGCCAGATGCCGCGTTCTATGGCGCGGCGGCCTTTGAAGACGACGAAACTACGGCTGCGGTAATGTGGCAGCGGGCGTAGGAGAGCCTTTAAAGACGCCGCGTCTTTTGCCGCCACAATTAGAACAGGGTGCCCCCCTGCCTGCCGTCGGGTCCAGGCCCATGCACTCCCAGCCGTGGGAGGACGCGAATTCTGGTCGGCCCACTTCATCCGTGCCAAGATTTCAGCAATTTTCCTTTCTGAACCGATGATCAGCGTAGGATGCGCACCGATTTGGCCCGCATCTCGCACCGTGCGCCGTCCCCTGACGTCGAGCAACCGCTTCGATAGTTCGACTGCTGCCAGCTGCATAGCCTCGTCCTCCGCCGCAATTAGCGTAACCGCATCCGCCGCCAATGTTACATCGCGCAGGATCGGTGGAGATTCAGAGGGTAATAGACGCCGAAAAATGTCGAAGTTCGGATCAATGGAAAGGCGCGTCGGTTTTTCATTAAAGGTCAAAATAACTTCTTTGGTTTCGCCGTTGAATTTCAACCGATTTGTGACGCGCCCATTTCCTGTTTCGATGACGACTGGGATCGTTAGCCTATAGACGGGTTGTTCCTGGGATACCTTAAACGTCAGTTGATGTTGGCCGTTTTTTTTGGCGAGATGACTTTCACCCAAAGCGAGCTTGGGCGCGCCAGGCCTTTGTAGCCACTGATCAAAAAACCAGGTCAGATCGCGCCCTGCTGATTTTTCGAAAGCCGCCTGGATGTCGGACCAACGTGCCGCCCTAAATTTGTGACGCATCCAAAATAAGCGGAAGGCTTGATCAAATATATTCGTACCAACTTGGTCTCGCAGCATATGAAAGATCGCAGCGACCTTGCCATAGCCGACCACCTGGGACGCGTCATGGCGCTTGCCATAAAATTTGCTGACACGGATATCCCGCTCCTGCGGCAATGCGGCAAAGTCTCGCAGCCAGCCCAGTCGCATTTGTCGGGCGGCGTCCTTGCCGCGGTCTTCAGCCAAGGCGTAATCCGCCATAAAGGTAGTCAGACCCTCGGCCCAGTTGCCGCCGTTATAATCAATGGCAACACCGTTCCCCCACCAATTGTGCAGCACCTCGTGCGCCAGCGACCGACCGCGCATGAAGGGCAAGGCCAACACCCGACGCCCAACATAGGTCAGGTTGGGAAAGCCCAAGCCAACCGGCAGGGGCGATGAAATTATATGAAAGTCGGAATAGGGATAGGCACCAATTTTTTTGCTATAGCGCCGGATATAGTCTTCGGATATGCGCAGGTAATCTTCAACAAAACCCTCCAAGCCCTTATGGAAATAGGTTCTGATCCGAAGACCGCCGCGACGTCGTACTGTTACCTCATATGGTCCTGCAAAAAGCGATGGCAACTCCACGGCTTGGGCAGCCGAGAAAGTTTCTTTACCCTCAGACCGTCCAGTGCCGACGATACGGTAGGGCTCAGGCACGTGTGCCTGCACGCGATAGCTAATCTGGCTCTCCCCACTGTCAGGGACCCAAGCGGCATACCCCGGCAGAAACACGCCTGCCGCACCAGCGCGCGCGTCCCCCGTCATTCCCCGCATGGGGCGGTTGGGGAAGGGAGGGATTTTTCCCGTTATATCAAAGTGAAGACTGTGGACCGCATCGTTCGGCAGAACAACTCGCCAACCATGAGGCGTCCGACTTGGCACAACGGATTTCTCATCCAACCGGACGGTCGTCATTCTAAGCCATGATGCGAGGCGAAAATGAAATTCTAATTTTTTCTCAACAGTAATCTTATCGGTGAGTTCTATCGCGCCGGACTTGGGGTCCAGATGCACATTGATGTCGTGAGTCGTCAGCGGCGCGGCACGCACCTCAAGGCTGGATAAAAGGGCCAGCAGAATAGTTATCGCTCTCAGCACGCCTAAAACCTCAGATAAAATTTGAAACGAGGTTCTAGTTTACTCGCTCTCTTTCGGCTTTTCACCCGTCAAAGGAACATAATTACTGACGCCTACTTTCGGCAGGGGTTTCGGCGACGGAATGGGTTCCGGGTCACGCACGTAGAAATCCACCGGTGGGGGCGCGATCAACACAGGGTCGGGCTTCACCACTGGCTTATCGTAGCGACTTGGGTGGGGGCCATGGTAATTCACGAACCGGCGTTCATCATGGGCCTGAGGTTTCTGGTAGCACTGCACCTCGCCCAAGGACTGGTAGCAATACAGAGGGTCTTTGTCGTAAACCCGAGCTTCGTATTCATCCACGTAACTGCACGCACCAAGTGCGATCAGCAGGACACCGAGAAATAAACCTTTTTGCATTTTCTTTCTCCCGTTCAATTTGGGCGTTCATCTAGATGGCGGAAACGGACACTTTTTAACTTCCACCGATGTTGGTCAGAAGATTTGCAAAAAGGGGGCCAAATTGGACAGTTCGAATGACATAAAAATGACTCAACGATTCCAATATGTTGTGACGATGAACTCAGAGATGACTCGTGAAACTCTATATGTAGTTTCTGCCCCCGGCGATATTTGCCGGGTCATTTTTGACTATTCTAATGACCAGGAAACGGTGCGATCGGCTTGAAAGGGATGCAGTGTTTCGCCGCCATGAATTGAAATTTCCGCATCAATATTGGTGGGCTTTCTATGAAGAGTTAAGGTTCCTTCGTTGATCGGCAGGCCATAGAAATTAGCGCCATTCACCGATGCAAAAGCTTCCAGGTGGTCAAGCGCGCCTTCCTCATCAAACACCTGTGTATAGACCTCTAGCGCGTTGGGAGCTGTGAAAACACCAGCACAGCCACAGGTGGCTTCCTTTAGCGACGCCGTATGGGGGGCCGAGTCTGTGCCCAGGAAGAACGATTGTTCTCCTGATGTCGCAGCCTGACGCAAGGCGAGCCGATGGCGCTCGCGCTTCGCCACCGGCAAACAATACCGATGGGGTCGAATGCCGCCTTCGAAAATATGGCTGCGGTTGATAACCAAATGATGCGCCGTCACGGTGGCACCCAAACGCGGCGTATTGGCGCGAACGAAATCAACTGCATCGGCTGTTGTGATGTGCTCCAACACCACTTTGAGACCCGGAAAATCCGCCAACAACGGAGTAAGCACGCGATCAATAAACACCGCTTCGCGATCGAAGATATCGACCTCTGGGTCCGTTACCTCGCCATGCACCAACAGCGGCATGCCGACGTCCTGCATCTTTTCCAGAACAGAGGCGATGGCAGCTAAGTCCGTGACGCCTTGGGCTGAATTCGTCGTCGCATTGGCAGGATATAGCTTTACCGCCGCAAAGACGCCATCCCGATAGCCGGCTGCAATCTCATCCCCGTTCGCTTGATCGGTCAGGTAACACGTCATCAATGGTGTGAACGCGGTGTCTGAGGGCAGGACACCCATGATCCTGGCCCGGTAGGCCTCAGCCTCTTTAACCGTGGTTACCGGCGGCACCAGATTAGGCATTACGACAGCGCGAGCGAACTGGCGCGCAGTATAGGGGGCGACGGCGGCAAGCATTTCCCCATCGCGAAAATGCACGTGCCAATCATCGGGTTTTCGAATTGTCAGGGTCGTCACGGAGTTCCCTACTTATCGTTAATCAGTTTGCTCCGGATATTCATATCGTTGTTCAGGGGTGAGGTCTAGCCAACTCGCCGGGGTCGTCCGCCCGACCAGCGCTTCCAACATCGCCAGTTCGACATCGTTATGACCAATCACGCCGGCGGGCTCAATCGCCGCTCCCTGCCCCGGCAAATTAAAATACCGTGGCGATTCGTGGTGGTTGGTTTGAATATTTTCGGCGGCACTTGGCACCGCCTTGGAGACCAATTCCGCCGTGCCATAGCAGATACAGATATAGGACCGGGTCGGCTCGACAATCGTATATGCCGCCGTACCACGAATGCCTGCGGTGGCGATGGGCGTATCGATGGCCATCGCTTGCTGGCGCGAGCCAAAGACTCCCAAGATCGCGCCCGTCAGGACACTCAGCGTTTCCGCAACGGTCCCCTCTCCTGATAGCTCAACTTCGCTGGCACCTCGAACCAAGAAAGCATCTGCGCCAACGATGAAAACCCCCTCGCCGTCCAGTTCGGTCGTAATGCGGTCCCCTAGGCCAACGGGTGTTCCCACCGTTGCAATTTGGCCATTCACCCGCACGGTGCCGCTAACTTGGTTAAAACTTGAGGTGTTCGACTGGGCTTGAACAGCACGCGCCAGCAAGGTCGCCATACCGCCCGGCATCAATGCGGCAGCCGCAATCACAGTTCGAACCCAAGCGCGACGTGTTAAATGCATGCCGCGAGTATACCAGTCCTCATCTTTTCAAATACTTAAATTCTAGGCTGGATGATTTCGATTGCATGAGTAGACTGAGCGTCAAAATTAATTCGGGGGACCTTCCATGACTGAGCAAAATATCGACCGCAATCGTGAACTCGACGGTAAAACCGCCATCGTTACGGGCAGTGCGCGCAATATTGGCCGGGCCATCGCCCTGGAATTGGCCAAGGGTGGCGCGAATATTACAATTAATGCCGTTCAAGATCGGGACGCGGCCGAAGCGGTCGCCGAAGAAGTCCGGGCCTTAGGTGTGAAGGCAATCGTCAGCATGGCGGACATTACGAATATGGAAGACTGTCAGCGCCTGGTTGCAGAAACGGTCACCGAATTTGGCGGGCTGGATATCCTGATCAACAACGCCGCTGTCCGAACCAAGGTCGATTTTCTGGATATGACCTGGGAAAAATGGGTGAGCTCCCGCGAAGTCGCCCTGGACGGCGCCATCCGCATGAGCATGTGCGCAGCGCCTGAAATTGTAAAACAGGGCGGTGGGACAATCATTGGTATCGGCGGCTTGATGGCAATGACGGGAAGCCCCGGCGGCGCGCACAAATCAGCGACCAAAGACGGTATGGGCGGGTTCACTCGTGGTCTTGCTGTGGATTTGGGCAAACACAATATTACAGCCAATGTCGTCGTCGTCGGCAGTATCGATACAGACCGCGAAAGTGGCAGCGGAGAAGTCGTCATGGCGAAGAAGCCCGATATTCCCATGGGAGCAACCGGCAAGCCCGAGGACATCGCCTATATGGTGCGGCATCTGTCTGGTCCTTTTGCCCGATATGTCTCCGGCCAAACCATCCACATTAATGGGGCCAGTTACCGGCCACATTCGGCCTAAGTCTAGGCCCCGTAAATTAAAGTTTCTCTGCCTCGGTTTTTTTAAGGCGCCCATAAGTCCGGTTGGCGCCATGGCTGCGGCACAGAGAGCTCGCCCAGCAAAGTTTGCTTGGCACTGCTTAGTTGTAATGATTGCCATGCTCCATTCCATTCCGCTGGCAAGGGGTATGGCGGGGTAACGCCAGTCTCAGGCGCAAAGCCTAAACGTCCGTAATAGGCAGGGTCACCCAGAACGTAAACCCGGGTCACATTGGCCTTTTCCATCCACTTCGAGCCCTCATGAACAATCGCACGACCTATCCCTTGCCGCTGCCAAGCAGGCGTGACAGCGAGCGGCCCAAGGAGGGCGACCTTGTCAGTGTGTCCGGCAATACTGCAGGTCGTAAAGGCTATATGCCCAACAAGAGTTGAACCAGCGATCCCAACGAGCGATAGAACGTTAGTCCTTTCCTGCAATAGCTCTCTCAATAGAGGTAACAGATCTTCGTCAGGAAAGGCCGCAGGGTATAGCTCTTCAAGAGAGGCTAGGTCACTCTGCAGACTTTTTCGGATTTCAATTTTTTTACTCATACCCTTGTCATAAACCCGGTCACCACGAATGTCAGCATCCAATAGTATTTCCTGAATCCAAATTGCGTCATATTTTAGAAAAATTGATATGTTTTGGTAATAATTTGGCAATAACTTTCCTATACCTTTCATAGGTATAAGTAGAGGGGGATAAGACGTACTGCTTTTAGAAGCGAAGGAACGATCCCATGGCGTCAAAAGAACGAGCAGAGTATCTAATTGCAAAGGCCCTATGTACGGCCGCCGGTTCGGATGAAACCGAGCTACATGATGCCGACGAGATGTTAGACCTTTTGATCGACCGTTATCCCGCCATCGCCCAGAAACTTCTCCACGAATTTAAATCGGACAAACCAGCCCCCCATCTTCGGGTAGCTTAAGGAGATCTCCTTGCAAATTCAAAAAAACTTCCCGGTCAGTGCGCTCGCAGGCTTTCACGTTCTGAGCGCGCTCACCAATATCGCGACTGCGGCAAGCCATTCGTTGACTGAAGACGAAGAAAATCAAAGGGTGGTAGCGTCTACAATCCAAGCTAATGAACAGCATCATTCGGATAACGACACCCTCTTTTTCTAAATTGATCATCCCCATCCATGTTCGCAGCTTTTTATTCACGGACCGGCGCGGCCCATGAGGTTCTTGAGGTCGGTGAACTGGCAACACCCGAGCCTGCTCCCGGTGAGGTTCGCGTCCGCCTTCATGCCTCTGGCATAAACCCTACCGATATTAAACGACGGGCTGGCGCGCCAGGGCGCACGATGTCAGGCGACACGATTATCCCACACAACGATGGTGCAGGCGTAATCGACAGCGTGGGTGATGGCGTGACCCTTGAACGTATTGGCCAGCGGGTTTGGGTATTCAGCGCACAGTTTCAGCGTTCTCAAGGTACCGCAGCGCAATATGTAACCATCCCAGAAGCACTAGCGGTAGATTTGCCAGATGAGGCCGATTTCTCTGCTGGGGCCTGCCTCGGCATTCCTGCGGTGACGGCCTACTTCACAATGACTTCCTCTAATCCTGAAGCAGAAAACTGGGTCTTCGTATCTGGTGGTGCCGGAGCCGTTGGCCACTATGCCGTCCAAATTGCGAAATTGAACGGATCAAGTGTCATTGCTTCCGTCAGCTCGCAGGAAAAAGCTGATCACGCCACCGCCGCAGGTGCAGATCATACAATAGATTACACCCGTGAAGATGTGGTTGCTCGTGTTGCCGAAATTACCGATGGAACAGGGGTCGACCGGTTCGTTGATGTAAATCTCAATGCTAATGCCCCCCTGTTGCCCGGTTTGATGCGTCCTGGTGGGCGGATTGTCAGTTACAGTTCCACTGATTTACAGGCGGAAATTCCGGTGCGTGACCTCCGGCTGAAAAACATCACTATGCAGTTCCTCAATATTAACACCCTCTCGTTGGAAAGCCGCCGCCCCGCACATGCGAAACTGAATACATGGCTTAAGGACAAGCGCTTGATCCACGCCATCCGGGCAAGCTATCCACTCAACAGAATTGCCGATGCTCATGTGGACCTCGAAAATGGCAATTTAATGGGAAACGCCGTTTTAATTTTGCCATAGAAGAAAATTTATTACTCAGGGTTTGAAGGAACCGTGTTGTAATAGTGCCAGCAAAGTCTTGCTGCGACGCTTCTTAACGGTCGCCAGTTTTCTGCCAGCGCCATCATTTCCTTGCGTCTCGGGCGTTCAGACAGTCCTTTGATGCGCTGCATGGCAACGACCACAGCCAAATCATCCACCGGCCAAATATCTGGTCTTCTTAGAGCGAAAAGAAGATAGATTTCCGCCGACCAGCGCCCTATTCCCTTGATCTTGGTAAGTTCCTCAATTACGGCTTCGTCTTCCATACGATGAATTTTGCGAAAGTTTAATTTTCCGTCGGATACGGCTCGCGCCAGGGCCTTGCCGTACTCAATTTTTTGACGGCTCAGCCCAAGGGTGCGTAGGTCTGTATCCGACCCTGCTAGCAAGCCTTCCGCCGTCAGAGGAGAGACCGCAGCTTCCAGCCGCGCCATAATCGCCCCCGCAGCAGCCGTAGATATCTGCTGGGCGCAAATGACTTTTAGAAGTGTTGCAAATCCCAGAGGTCGAGATCGGATCTGTGGCACGCCCGCCACTGCGTACGCCCGAGCAAAATCTTTATCTAGATCTGCCAATTGAGCCAGTTTCGCGGGCAGGTTTCGTGATGTAATTTTTTCAATTTTAGCCATTGTTTAACTATCTTATTAGATCGTGTCAGAATAAACTTTAGAATTATGGATCACGAATTTGTTAAAGTAAATTTAGAGCCATGGTATTGAACTCATGGCTTAAAATGTTAGCATGTTCGTCAGGGGATTTTGGAGTAAGAGGCGCTTCATAATGAATAATAAAACGCTTAAACTTGGTGTTCTTGCCATCATTGTACTGTGGATTGCAGGCATGGGTTGGTATCAGTACATCCGTGTCGAGCCTTATAAGTTTAAATCAGGCAATGCGACCGCCGAGTATCAAGATCAATGGAAGAAGTGCGCCAACGATGACCGCAGAAAGCAGTATGACTGCCGTGAAGCCCTGATCCGAGATAAGAAGACGAAAACGTTTAATAGAGGAACAAGCAAGTTCGTCCCCACGTTCGTGCCACCTTTAGTAATTCTATTAATCTATCTGGTGATATTGAAACTTAAGCAAAAGAAAGAACTCGCCGTGGTTCGAGAACGCTCGTTAGGGCGTCGGGCTGAACTGCGCGCCGAGGCAGAGGCCGAAGCGGCGAAAGAACGCGAAGAACGTCAACGCAGACAAGTTGAAAAGAAAATTGAAGAAGACCGAAAATCATCAATTAACAAGGCGGTCAGCAAGGCCCGGGTCAATGAGTGGGGAGACCCCATCGTTACCATGCTGGTGGAGGAAGACGCAGAATTAACCGGTGAGATACGAAAAAATATGGATCGGGAATTATTTCACGCCGTCATATCCCGTGATCTAAACGACGCCCTGATCGGATTAGACTCAATAAAATACAATCTCATTGTGATGAACATATTTACCAGGGGCGGTAACGGTATAAAGGCGATCGCGCAAATCGCCGAAGAAAGGCCCGATATCAAAATTATCGCAACGGCTGCAGATCAAGAAGGCATGCCCGCTGCGGCTGCCCTGGAAGCCGCGAAAATGTCAGGTGCTCACGCTGTGCTCGCCATGCCATTTCAAATGTTCGCGTTAACTGATGCCATTATAGAGCTGATACCGGAAGCGGCGGGGGATGACTGAGATAAAGTATCGCTGATCAAGCCTCTCTTCACCTCCTCAAAAACTCACCCAGCGCCTTCTCCTGCTGACCGTTATCGCTCAAATTTTTTGTCGACAACCACGCTTCAAATGCTGCCTTAATAGCAGGCCAGTCCTTATCTATAATTGAGAACCAGGCGGTGTCGCGGTTGCGGCCCTTGGTCACGATTGCTTGGCGGAATATGCCTTCGAAGGTAAAGCCATAGCGCACGGCGGCGCGTTTTGATGCAGCATTAAGATCGTCGCACTTCCATTCGTAACGGCGATAGCCCAGTTCATCAAATGCCCGCTTCATCATCAAAAACATAGCTTCCGTCCCGGCGGCTGTACGTTGTAAGGCCGGAGAATAATTAATACTCCCCACTTCGATCACGCCATTTTTGGGTTCAATGCGCATATAACTGGCAATGCCAACGGCTTTCTTCGTCTTGAGATCAATGATCGCAAAAAACAAGGGATCATCGCTAAGACAAGATGACTCCAGCCAGGCCTTATAAGATTCTAAATCATCGAAGGCGTCAGCGTTTAAATACGTCCAATTGCGGCCCTTCGCATCTAAGCGATTGGCCTGAAACAGGTCTTCAGCGTGTCGGCCTATATCCAACGGCTCCAACACAGCAAAGCGACCCTGCATCGCGGTTCGTGGCGGTCGTTCACACCCTTCCCAATTGGCCACCGCAAAACCAACCGGCATGCCGTTCTCCAAATCATTCTCTTTCTTAGGCATGATCAGATAAAGTCTCCATAACATCGCCCGCAGGGTCCAACCCCAAAATATGAGCGCGGTGCCAGAGGGCATAAAACAGCAACGTCCACGCGGCCTTGCCAGCCTTTTGGTCAGTTGCTTGGAACAATCTGGGCACACTATCCACGTTGCAGGCTTCTTGAATACCCGGCTGATTTGCCACCAACTCACCCAAGACCCGGCCTTTTTGGGAAATCCACTCGCCGACCGGCACTGTGAACCCGCGTTTCCGGCTAAAGGGTTTGGAGGCCGGCATTCCCGTTTCCAACCATTTTCTAAGCAGCCACTTACCATGCTTGTGTTTAACCTTGAGCGGGTCCGGCAAAGGATATGCAAATTCAGCCATGTGCCGGTCCAAAAATGGCACCCGGCCTTCAACCCCGAAGGCCATTAAACAGCGGTCCAACTTCGTCAATAAATCATTCGGCAGCCAATCTGCGCAATCAACCGCCTGAGCAGATTGCAACCGAGACCGTCCCGGCTGAGTTGCCTCTTTTTCCGCAAGCTCCATACCGCGCCGCCAGGAGACATCCCCACGAAGAACGCCGAGCCCATGGAAAATCCCCTTCGACCGCATGCGCCGCCCGCCCAGTATGCGCCAACGTTGCGCCCGCCGGTAACGCGCATACCCACCGAAGAGTTCGTCACCGCCTTCGCCTGTCAAAATGACTTTTAATCCTGCCTGCTTTGCTTTGGAGGCTAATAGATAGGTCGGCAGCACCGCGTAGTCTGCTGCCGGGTCATCCATGACTTTGGCAATTTCGGGCAACAGCTGCCAAAAATCCTCATCAGAAAAATTGATTTCTATATGTTCAGCCCCAGCGGCATTGGCAACAGCACGCGCGTGGTCGCGTTCATCGCCCGCACTGGTACCGGAAAATCCTGCCGTAAAAGCCTGCACGGGTTGCGAATTAAGCCGATGCATCATTGCCAAGACCATCGATGAATCGACACCGCCGGAAAGGAACATCCCATAGGGCACGTCTGAGCGCTGATGGATACCAATGGTGTCATTAAGGGTTTCATCCAAACGCATCAAAGCTTGATCGACGGAAGTGTTTTCAGTTCCGCCCGCTGGCAGAGCATCCATCCGTTTGCGTGAAACAATTCGCCCGTTCTCGACAACGATGGTTTCCCCCGGCAGGACCCGACTGATCCCCTGTAATGCTGTCGCCGCACCACACGTGAACTGTAATTGTAGCAATTCCGCCCGTGCCGCTTCGTTTAAACTGCGATCAACCAAGCCCGTCGCCAATAGAGCCTGAGGTTCGGATGCGAAGATAAACCCCTTTTGCGTTTCAGCGTAATACAAGGGCTTGATGCCAAAAGGATCACGCGACAAAACCAACTGATTTTTCGCCGTGTCATGAATAGCGATGGCATACATGCCGCGCAAATGGTTGACGAAATCCAAGCCATGGCGAAGGTACAAATACAATGGCGGTTCGCAATCAGATTGCGTCATAAACGCCTGCCGACCCAAACCCTCGCGCAGTTCTAGATAATTATAGATCTCGCCATTGGCGACCAAGGCGCACTTATCGCCGTGTTTATTAAAAGCATAGATCGGTTGATCACCAGTCGATAAATCAATAATCGCAAGGCGGGTCTGAATGAGACCTACATTTCCGGCTACATGGCGCCCGTCACCGTCCGGGCCTCTATGGCGCAGGGAAGAAATAAATTTATCTAGAAGGGGGCCATCCGGCACCGTGCCGTCCAAAGTCATAATGCCGGCAATGCCGCACATTAGGCTATGTCCTCAGTCACGATCTCCTCAAAGTATTTGATGTACCTTTCGATCACCATTGACTCCGTATAATTGGCTTCGTAGGCGGCACGACCCGCCTTCGCGATATTCGCGCGGAAGTCATTTTGATCCACCATGTACTTTATGGAATTTCCCATTTCCTTGGCATCATCAACCGGCACCAACATACCTGTCTTTATATGGTCAATCAGCGTGCCCGGCCCCAAACTGTCGGCCGCAATAACGGGCACCGACTGTGCCCAGGCCTCAATCACCACATTGCCCAAGGGTTCATGGCGGGACGGGCAGACAAAAATATCGCTGGTTGCCAACATCGCAGGTGTGTCATTCCGCCACCCAAGGAAACGGACCCGAGGTTTGACTGCCAATTGTTCCGCCATGGATTCCAACTCGCCCCGGAGCGGTCCCTCTCCCGCAATCCAAAGGTAGACGTTCGGCACCCGTGCGACCGCTTGCAACAAAGTATCGAACGCTTTGTTTTCATGCAGACGCCCCATGGCCAAGACCAAAGGCGCCGTCTCCGGCGTATAGAACCGCTTCCGGTCCAGCGACGGCATTTTTTCCTCTGTTACGAAGTTCGGCAGGTAAGTGACCTTTTCCGATGGCCAGCCCTCGTTCGTCAGATAGCCAACGATGTCATGGGTGTTACCGACCAATTGATCGCAATGCTGATAATACTTGGTGTCGTAATATCCACCCAAGCGGGCCACGTGGACAAACTTACCGCGCGGACATTTCTGAGTTGCTCGGCTCATCCACGTCATGACCACGTCAGGTTCAAATTTTTTGATCTCCCGTTTTAAGGACATCTTTGTTTTCAAATCTAAGGGACCGCCAAAGCTTAGCTGTACCGGCGCGATGCCTGCATCCTGCAACAAAGCTGCCCGGCCTTCATCTTTGCGAATGACCACGCGTTGCGATAGCCCCGCCTTATGAAGTGCTATTGCCAATCGAGTAAAGAACGCTTCCGCGCCACCGTATTCAGCACCGGCCATGACTTGCATCACGCGCATTAGGAAACCAACTCCTCAAAAGCTTGAGCCGCCTCTGGCCAACCCCAAGACCTTTGCTTTTCCAGTGCCCTCTTGTGTTGGGCCTGCCACAGGTTATCGTCACCGAGCAATTTCACGGCGGCATCTGCAAAGGCTATATCGGTTGCTGCCACGTAACCTGTTTCTCCGTCGATCACGCGTTCGGTCACACTGCCAATCGGTTGCACGATACTGGGAACTCCTAGGGCCTGGGCTTCTCCTACTGCCAAGCAGAAGGTCTCATTTTCGTCGCCACGGTAAAGCATGACCCGAGCCTGGCGCAACTCCTCGATCAATTGATTTTTGGGGACGGGTCCCCGCAAAACAACGCCCTTATCGGCCAAGCCCCTGGCTTGATCAAAAACCTTTTCCATTTCGGCAGCCTTAGCCTGACCGATATCACCATAGGTCGCGGGGCCAGAAAATATATGCAATTCAGCCTCTGGCGAACGGGGCCTAATTGATGTGTCCCAAAGATTCAGCAACCAATCCAGGGATCGAAGCGGGTTCGATGTGAACACAGCCCGGGGTGCAGGCGGTGACGACGCCACTTCCGCAGTTCGGAACATATCGGGGATTCCGTAGGGGATGACTTTCCGTCCGCCATCCGGTGTCCAGTTCGGCAACGTCGTCGCATGAACATCGCCAATAAAAACCACAGTCGGGCGATACCGCCACAGTTTGGAAAGGTAGCGCCATTTCAACAGATAGCGGGCTGGGTTATGTATCCAGAAGATGTTTTTGCGCGCCTTGGGCATCAGACCAATCAATTGATTTGCCCGATTGGCGATATAAAGATCTGCTTCGTCAGGCAGCCCCTCAGACAATGGTACCCAGTCCACGCCATCACTCGACATCGCCTGATCACATCTATTGTGGACGGAGACCGTGTGCCCGCGCTTGGCCAATTCGCGGACAAGGAACGTCACCGAGCTTTCGACACCGCCCAGCGGTTCATTCTCCAGCGTCCGACCGTCAAAGCGGATGCCATCGTCAGCAAGCACCACCCGCACTAATCGTCCTCCAACTTGGCTTTTAGATGAGACAACAGCGGATACAATCCGGCAAACAGCGCGATTAGGAAACCATAGCCGCCTTCCCGGTAGCCCTTTCGCCGGACGTAACACTTGAAGAAACGCGTAAACAGCCGCCGGAAATTGTTGGCAAACGAGCCGATTTCACCGGACGCCCGAAGGTCCTTCGCCCGCGCCGTTGAATAACTGTCCAAGCGCCGGATCATGTCGGAAATATTGCGGTCAACGTAATGGCTCAGGTGTTTTTTCAGCATCGGCCCCTTTGTACCGCTCCAGGTTAATCTAGGATGCACCCGATCATCGCCCCACTTCTTAACGCCTTTCTTGAACAGCCCAGGATAGGCCGCCTTACCATACGACGCGCCCCAGCCCCAACGGACCAATTTCCCCCCGACGTAATTATCGACAAGAATTTCGTGCCAGTCTGCCGTCGTTGTTTCGATGGTTTGTCTGATTTCTTGGGCCAGTTCTTCGGGTACCCTTTCGTCCGCATCAATCTCAAATATCCATTCGCCGCGGCAGAATTCGATGCCCGCATTTCGGCGTTGTCCTTCCGTCGGCCAATTTCCTTCTAGCAGTCGGTCTGTGTAGCCCGATGCAATTTCTTCCGATCCATCGCTGCAATCATCCAGCAAGACAACGATCTCATCGGCGAAGCCTAGACAATCAAGGCAATCGGCCAGTTGTTTTTCCTCGTTCTTAATCGAGATCACAGCGGAAAGTTTAATGTCATCCATCACGCTGCCTCCTTAGTCCGTTGCCAAAGAGTCGTCGCGGCCTCGACAGCCGCGTTAACACTCAGGCCGTCCATCAACGTATCTGACGTTAAGTGATCAAACCCAGGCGGAAAGACAGTGTCGTACGATTGCTTCGTCCGCACCACGCCACAATGCGTTCCCCAGGGGCCGTAATGTTCTTCCTTGCTGGGGCCAAACAGTCCAAGCGTCGGCACTCCTGCGGCAGCAGCAAGATGCATCAAGCCTGAGTCATTGCCGATATAAAGATCGGAGCGTTTCAGGCATGCCGCCACAGTGAGAAGATCAATCCGGCCGATCAAATCCAAACAGCGTTCTTCAGGTATAGCTTTGATCAGCGGCTCCGCCATTTCTCGTTCTGATTCATGGCCAAACACCGCCACCCGCGCCCCAGCCAAAATTCCCGTCGGGCCTGTAAGCTGCTCCATTAATTCTGCAAAAAATTCCGCTCGCCAGGTTTTGGCACGCCAGTTGGCCGTCGGCCCTAGGGCCAACACGGGGTTGCCATCTGGTATATGCTGAACGGCGGCATCTTCGTGTTGGGGACCCGTCCAAAGCTTGGGCAAGGGCGGATTATTCTCCAGCCCCAAAATCTTGGACAATTGCACCAACCGATGCACAGGTTCTTTGCTACCTGTCATGTGATAGCGCTTACCGCCCAAAAGTGCGTAGTACATAGAGGAATTACGAAGATCGACCAAGACATCCCAGAACTGCCCAAAACACTTTGTCCAAAGAGTTGCCCAATGCAGGGACAACGTCTTTTTTTCAATTCCAATCACCCGGTCTACGTTTGGTACTGCCTCAAACAAGGAAACCGCAGCCGGACCACAGGCAACGGTCACACGAATGCCGGGGTTGCTTTCAATCAGATGGTTCAACAGCCCTGTCGATAACACGGCGTCTCCCACCCGGGTTGCGGTAATGAACAATAGCTTCATGGCTATTTTGTGCCTGTCTTCCTTGCCAATTGGCCTTGAAATTTTCCCCTGTCGGCTTTTATACGGCGAAGGCCTAAACTTGCAAGAGCCAAGGGTACTAGCAGGCTTGAAGGTCCGACCCTAAATAGACTACAAGAATCGCATGACAGATATTAATTTTACCTTTCTCGACCGTCGCGGCGTTATCTCTGTTGGCGGCGAAGACAGCGCTGCTTTCCTGCAAGGGCTCGTTTCCAATGATGTAGAAAAAGTCACTGGCGAACATTCGGCCTATGGCGCACTGCTGACACCGCAAGGAAAGTTTCTGTATGACTTCTTCATGGCCCGTCGTCACGACACGTATATTCTGGACAGCGAAGGCGGCCGACTCGAAGGTCTGATCCGCAAACTTAAAATGTACAAGCTCCGCTCGAAAGTCGATCTTGGCGATGAAAGCCAAGAATTTTGTGTCATGGCTTTATACGGTGAAGACGCCCTGTCCACGCTTGGGCTTCCGACCGAACTTGGTTCTGCCAAGGTCCTCGGCGACGGCATCGTTTATACCGATCCTCGTTTGAGTGAGATGGGAGCCCGCGCCATCCTACCGACGGACCAAGCCCGTTCTGTTATCGAGGACCTGGGATTCTCAGAAGCGTCGGTTGATGTGTACGACTCACACCGCATAAGCCTGGGCCTGCCGGACGGGTCCCGCGATATGGTTGTCGAAAAAGCCATCTTGCTGGAAAACGGATTTGATGAACTGGGCGGCGTTGATTGGGACAAAGGATGCTTCATTGGCCAGGAACTGACAGCCCGAACCAAGCACCGTGGCTTAATCAAAAAGAGATTAATCCCGGTTCAATTTGACGGCACACCCCCACCTGAAGGTACGCTGATCATGGTCGGTGACAAAGAAGCTGGCGAAGTCCGCTCTGCCTCAAATGACCAAGGACTGGCCCTCATGCGGCTCGAATATCTGGAAACACCTAGCGCAGAGTTTTTTGCCGATGGCGTTCGGTTAACACCTCAGAAACCACTTTGGGCTAAGTTCTAGGTCACACTTGGAATTAATTGGTTATGGTATCTGAAACTCTAAAAAAAGCGCCCGAAATTCTAGCCCCTGTGGCGGTCATTTATGATCAAAGAGTCAAGAAATACGGTGCGCAAGCCAAGGGTGTGTATTGGAGCAGCCGGGACAATCAAGTTCAACGCTTTAGAATTCTGACGACGCTGTTTGGCGAAGATGCCCAGAATGGCGACTTCAGCGTTAACGATTTTGGCTGTGGCTACGGTGCCTACTATACCTTCCTCAAAAAGCTCAAAATGAAAAAGCCGTTTCGTTACTTTGGCATCGATATTTCTGAGGAAATGATTAAGAAATGCGAATCCCGAATTAAAGATCCGAATGCCCGCTTTACCCAAGCATTGATCGCCCACCAATCGGCAGACTATACAATCGCCAGCGGGACCTACAGTATGATGAGCGATACCCCGATCAAAGATTGGGAAGACTACATCCGTGCGAGCCTCGTCGATTTATGGATGCAAACCCGGAAGGGATTAGGCTTTAACATTCTGAACGCGGGAAGCATGCCAGCAGACTCGGCCCTCTATACCGCAACGTCCGGTCCCTACGTTGAGTTCTGCAAACAAGAACTCTCACCCAATGTCCAACTTCTCAACGATTACCACCCAGACGAATGGACCATCTTTGTCCGTCGATAATAGGTGACTAAGCGTCTTCCTTCGTCGATTCGAAATCTAGTGCCGCCTGGGCTGCTGCCAATCGAGCAATCGGCACCCGGTAAGGTGAGCATGCGACGTAGGTCAATCCGACATCCTGGAAGAATTTGACCGATGCGGGGTCGCCGCCGTGTTCCCCACAAACACCGAGCTTGATATCAGGGCGGGTTTTCTGACCCCGTTCGGTTGCGACACGAACCAATTCACCAACGCCTTCTTGGTCGATGGAGATGAACGGATCGATTTCAAAAATCCCTTGGCGACAGAATTCTTCGATCAGCGCGCCAGTATCGTCACGTGACAAGCCATAGGTCGTCTGGGTCAGGTCATTGGTGCCATAGCTGAAGAATTCAGCTGTCTCGGCAATCTCACCTGCTCTCAACGCCGCACGTGGCAGTTCGATCATGGTGCCGACCATATAGTCAACGGTGGTGCCGGTTTCCGCCTTCACCTCACCCGCCACTCGGTCCACAATTGCTTTTAGGATATCAAGTTCATCCTTGGTAACGATCAACGGGATCATCACTTCGGGTAGCACAGACTTGCCATTCTTAGCGACTTCGGAAGCGGCTTCAAAAATAGCACGGGCTTGCATCTCGTAAATTTCAGGATAGGTAATCCCCAAGCGGCAACCACGATGGCCGAGCATTGGGTTTAGTTCATCCAATTGATGTTTGCGCGCTTTTACAGCGGCTATGTCTAGGCCCGTGGCTTCCGCGACTTCCGCCATGTCCTCTTCGGTATGGGGCAAGAACTCGTTCAATGGTGGGTCCAACAAACGGATCGTTACCGGCAGGCCTTCCATAATGGTGAACAATTCCGTGAAGTCTTTGCGCTGGTAGGGCAGCAATTTCGCCAAGGCGGTC
Source organism: Rhodospirillaceae bacterium (assembly GCA_018660465.1). NCBI lineage: Bacteria > Pseudomonadati > Pseudomonadota > Alphaproteobacteria > Rhodospirillales > Rhodospirillaceae > Rhodospirillaceae bacterium. The sequence goes on along the minus strand of JABJKH010000073.1, from coordinate 23,109 downwards.
CGGCGCTCTTCCTCGGTCTCCGATAATATCATTTCGCGCATGTGGATGATGCGTTCAGCATCGAAGAACATGTGTTCTGTCCTGCAGAGACCAATGCCCTCGGCGCCAAACTTGCGCGCTGTTGCGGCATCCAAGGGGGTTTCTGCGTTGGCACGCACACCCATGGTGCGGATTTCATCGACCCACTCCATCAGCTCGCCAAACGCACCCGAAAGTTCGGGCTGGATGGTGGCGACCTTGCCCAGCATGACTTCGCCGGTGGCCCCATCAATGGTAACAATGTCGCCTTCCTTCAGGACTTCGCCACCCGCCATCAATGTCTTCGCATTGTAATCAACGCGAATATCACCGGCACCAGCAACACAAGGAATGCCCATGCCGCGCGCGACCACGGCGGCGTGACTGGTCATGCCGCCACGGGTGGTCAAAATGCCTTGGGAAACGTGCATGCCGCCGATGTCTTCGGGGCTGGTTTCAATCCGGACCAGGATAACTTTCCGGCCCCGGCCGACCCAGGATTCCGCATCCTCTGCACTGAACACAACTTGGCCAGAGGCCGCCCCCGGCGATGCAGGCAAGCCCCGGGACAACATTTGCCTCGGCGCGTCAGGATCGAGCCTTGGGTGTAATATTTGATCCAGGTAAGCCGGATCAATACGTTGAATGGCTTCCTTTTTATCGATCAGCCCTTCCTTCACCATATCAACCGCAATGGCGATGGCTGCTGCTGCCGTGCGCTTGCCGTTGCGGGTTTGCAGCATCCACAGCTTGTTCTGCTGGACGGTGAATTCCATGTCCTGCATGTCAGTGTAGTGCTTTTCAAGCTTCTCACGGACGGCAACCAAGTCCTTATAAGACTCCGGCATCGCCTCTTCCATGGAGGGCATATCGGAGCCGCCGGCTTCACGCTCAACAATGGTCAGCGATTGCGGTGTACGAATTCCCGCGACCACGTCTTCGCCCTGTGCGTTGATCAGGAATTCGCCATAGAACGCGTTTTCGCCAGTTGAGGGATTACGCGTAAAACAAACGCCCGTCGCGCAGTCATCGCCCATGTTGCCGAATACCATTGACTGAACGTTAACCGCAGTCCCCCAGCTTTCAGGAATATCGTGCAAGCGGCGGTAGGTAATTGCGCGCTGATTCATCCAACTGCCGAAGACCGCGCTGATTGCCCCCCAAAGTTGTTCGGTGGGGTCTTGCGGGAAGGGACGGCCGAGTTCCTCTTGAACCTTCGCCTGAAACTGTTTAACGACCGTCTTCCAGTCGTCAGCTGTCATATCTGTATCTAGAGAATAGCCTTGGTCTTCTTTATGGATTTCGAGAATTTCTTCGAAGTTATAGTGCTCGACCCCTAAGACCACGTCGCCGTACATCTGAATAAACCGACGGTAGCTATCGTAGGCAAACCGTTCGTCACCGCTGGCCTTGGCCAAGCCTTCGACCGTCGCGTCGTTGAGTCCTAGATTCAGGACCGTATCCATCATCCCAGGCATGGAAGCCCGCGCACCCGAGCGCACCGAAACCAACAGCGGCTGTTCCGTATCGCCGAATTTAGTGCCAAGAGCATTCTCAATCGCGCTCAACGCATCCTCGACTTGGGCATTAAGCTCCTCAGGATAGCTATCATCATGACTGGTATAATGGGTACAGACTTCGGTGGTGATGGTGAATCCAGGCGGGACCGGCAGCCCAAGGCTGCTCATTTCCGCTAGGTTGGCACCCTTGCCACCTAGTAATTCCTTCATCTCTGCGCGGCCATCGGCCTTGCCATCTCCGAACGCATATACCCACTTGGTCATAACGTCGTAATCCTTTTAACCTTAACCCTCGATCAATGAAAAATCCGCAACGCCACCCAAGGCCGAGCGAATTTGTGATAAAAGTAGAAGTCGGTTTACCCGTAAATTCGAGTCATTGCAATTGACGGTTACCTCGTCAAAAAACTTATCCACAGGCGCCCTGAGATTTGCTAATATTTTCATAGCACTCTCGTAATTTTCGCCCTTTAGCGCGGTGGCGATTTCGGCTTCGGCCGCAGTCAATCCATCGAACAAGGCTCGTTCTTCGTCCTGTTCCAAGGCCCCCGAGTCGGCAACGCCCGCGTATTCTTTGTCGTCTTTCTTCTCTTCAATGCGCAAGATATTGGCAGCGCGCTTGTAGGCCGTCAGCAAGTTTGCGCCATCGTCGGTGCCTAAGAAATTGGAAAGCGCCTCGACCCGCGCCAAAAGCCGCACCAAATCATCCTCGCCGCCCAGGGCGAACACGGCCGAAACCAAGTCGTGCCGCACGCCTTTGTCTTTCAGGTGAACTTTCAGACGGTCGGCGAAGAAGCTGAGGACGTCGCCCGCCACGGCATCAGGATCAGAAGTAACCAAGTCTTCGTAATGCGAATGAGCCGCCTTGAAGACATCTTGAAGAGGCAGGCGCAAATTATTCTCTACGATCAATCGAATCACGCTCAACGCCGCACGGCGTAGCGCGAAGGGGTCTTTGGAACCAGTCGGCTTTTCGTCAATGGCGAAGAAACCAACCAAGGTGTCGATCTTATCCGCCAATGCTACGGCCACACTCAAGGGCTTGCTCGGACAGGTATCGCCTGGTCCCAACGGCGAATAGTGCTCGGCGATGGCGTCCGCGACTTCTGGCTTCTCGCCATCGTGCAGGGCGTAGTATCGACCCATGACGCCTTGCAAGTCCGGGAACTCAGCAACCATGCCCGTGGTTAAATCTGCTTTAGACAATCGATTGGCGCGATGGGCGTCTTCTATGACGGCCCCCTCAATTTGAGGTACGATGTGCTTGAGCAGTCTTTCCGCCCGGTAAACCTTGGCCGTCAACTTGCCCATTTTTGCGTGGAAAACAATGTCTTCCAAATCGGCGACACGGGACAGCAGGTTCTGCTTTCGGTCCTGATCCCAGAAGAATTTGGCATCATACAACCGTGCGCGCAGTACCCGTTCATTACCTGCGCGAATTGCATCACCGCCATCGCTGGCCACCATGTTGGAGACCACAACAAAGCGAGGCGCCAGCTTGCCGTCTTTGTCTTCCAACGAGAAATATTTTTGGTGCTTGGCCATGGAGGAGGTCAGGACTTCCGGCGGAACTTCCATGAATTCATCATCGATTTGCCCCATCAGAACGACAGGCCATTCAACCAGACCCGCGACTTCTGCCAACAGCGCCGTATCTTCTTGAACGCTTAGACCTTCGCCAGCCGCCAGCTTATCAGACTCTTCCTTGATTAAGGCCCGGCGTTCGGCGGGGTCCAGCATGACATGTGCATTGCGGAGCTTTGCCTCGTAATCGGCGAAGTTTTTAACCTGGATCGATATGGATGGACTTGCCAGGAAACGGTGACCATAGGTTAGGTCGCCAAAGTCTATGGTAAGGGGAACCTGCATGGCCTTCCAATGGGTTGGCGCATCCGCATGTGTCTCTGCAGAAACTTCCTTATTGGAAATTTCAATCCCGCCTTCAAGAACCTCACCGTCAAACAGAGCAATAATCGAATGAAGGGGCCGAACCCAACGGAAGGTCGAATTCCCCCAACGCTGCGATTTAGCCCAAGGCAAAGCTTTGATCGCGTTGAGAAGAATGCCCGGTAGTACATCGGACGTTGCTTGGCCCTTCTTCTCAATCACTGCGAAATAGAAAGTCCCCTTCGGCATCTCGCGTTGTTCGACTTGATCCAAGGTCAAGCCCACGGACCCGAGAAAACCATTGATGGCTTGTTTAGGTGCATCGGTCCGAGGTCCGCGCTTTTCTTCGCTAACGTCGGCTTGTTTCTCAGGAATACCATCGATGACCAGGGCGAGCCGCCGGGGTGTTGCGAAGGCTTTGACTTCGCTGAATTCCAGGCCTTCTTTCTTCAACCCCTCCGTCACCAACCTCTTGAGATCGTCCGCTGCACGGGCCTGCATGCGGGCCGGGATTTCTTCGCTGAACAGTTCTAGCAGGAGTTCCGGCATATCAGACCTCCACCCCCTGGGAATTTTCGGGAGACTTCAACCAGGCTTCGCAACACCCCCTGGATAAGGCACGGACGCGACCAATGTAGGCCGCGCGTTCGGTTACGCTGATTACACCGCGGGCGTCCAACAGGTTAAATCTGTGGCTCGCCTTGATGCATTGATCGTAGGCGGGCAAAGCCAAGTCGTGCTCCAACAAGGACATGCACTCGGCTTCGGCATCCGTGAATTGGCGCTGCAAGGCGTCGGTATTGGCGAATTCAAAATTGTGCGCGGAATATTCTTTTTCGGCCTGAAGGAACACGTCGCCGTATTTCACGCCTTCGCCGTTCCAATCCAGGTCGTAAACGTTCTCGACCCCCTGGATGTACATCGCCAAGCGTTCGAGGCCGTAGGTTAGTTCCACCGCCACAGGATTGCATTCAAACCCACCAACCTGCTGAAAATAAGTGAATTGGCTGACTTCCATGCCGTCGCACCAAACTTCCCAGCCGAGACCCGCCGCACCCAAGGTTGGGCTCTCCCAGTCATCTTCAACAAAGCGGATGTCGTGGAGACTTGGATCAATGCCCAAGTGATATAGGCTTTCCAGATACAATCCCTGGCTGTCTTCGGGTGACGGCTTCCAGATCACTTGAAACTGATAGTAATGCTGTAACCGGTTTGGGTTTTCGCCATAGCGCCCATCTGTCGGGCGGCGCGATGGCTGCACATACGCCGCCTTCCAAGGTTTTGGCCCGAGTGCGCGCAAAGTCGTCGCCGGGTGGAATGTGCCAGCACCCACTTCCATGTCATAGGGCTGCAACAACACACAGCCCTTATCCGCCCAAAATGTCTGCAACGACAAAATTAGCGACTGAAATGAGGTCGATTTATCGGGTGCGTTCGCCATGGTGCGAGGTGCTTAAACTATTGTAGAAAGGCGGAACATACTTGCCGACTCTAGAAGGGTCAAGACAAGGGGCTTCGGCGGCATTCAAGCCACCTCAATTTCAACGAGAGGACCATATTGCTGCCCCCCGTAAAGGTCGGCATCTTCGACCTCTCCCTGAAATATTGGGCGTGGAATGGAAATTTTTATCGCGCGTGCTGCGTCATGGTGGACGAACTTAATTTCGTCCAAGGCCACCTTATAGATTGCTGCGAAAGATTTAGGCGTGACAGCTTTGGACTCAATCACTCTCCGATAGCTTTCCTCATCATCAAACATGATATCGAACGTAAGCCAGAACGAACCGGCGTTCTTGGATCGGATCAGTTTTGCGAGGTCGCCTAACTTTGCCACCTAAACCTCCTCAAATTCTGTTCGGAACATCTCACACGGATCATCTGGGTAAACCACGTGATTAACACAGAAGCGATAGACCTCACCCTTATCCAATTCTGCCGGCGTATAGGGTTGGGCAAGACCGGTAATCAACCCCTGCCATTCAGGGATCGGGAAATGCAGCGCCAAGTGCGAAAACGTCTGCGCCAGGGCATGGGCGATCTGACGGTCGGGTCCGGTGAGTTCAAATATAATCCCGACCTCGTGGCCTACATTTGGCGTGGGCTCTAGCGGCCCCATCACCGCATCCCGACCAAAGACACGCGGCACGATCGAATAATCATCATCGCCAACATCGTCGCCGAATAAATCCATCACCCGTTCTTTAAAGCGCTCCAGAAGCTGTTCAAGCCAGCTGTCCAGTTGCTTCAAAATGTAGGGATCACGCACGCCGCCGATGATGACGAACTGATGCCCCACGCGCTCAGCACCTTCCAGCTTAATCGAATAGCGATCCGCAGGCTCAAACCGCGACCCTGTGACCCGCACGGAACGATCCGTCTCCGCCTCATAGCGTGCATCCGTGGTGACGATGGTGCCACCGGGTTCTGTAATCAAGAAAGGGTCTGCGTTCTCGTACAGCGTATGCGAGGCAACGCTTTGTGGTGTGCAGCGGTTATCGAGGTCCAACGGCTCGATGACAAAATGATCTTCCCGCAGCCACGCAAAGACGCTATCGGGACGTTTCCGCTGAACCACACAGGCGGCCCCGCATTCGACGATCTTGGCCAAATGCCAGGCGAGACCCATGTTGGCCTGATGTATCATCGGAACAGCGGCGAACAGGGACGTGTCTGAGGCCCGTCCCGCCAGCACCATATCCGCCCCGGCCTCTATCGCGGCGGCAATAGGCTCTGGCCCCATCATGCCAACGATGTGGGTGGCGCGATCGATGGTGTCTTCGTCAAAATGGGGGGCTGGGTGTAAGGGTTCGATCCGGCCTTCCTTGAGGCGGCGCTTCACGTAGTCTTTATCCTGTTCGCTATGCACGCAGGCGAGCTTGAATTTAAGGCCTTCCTCGCGCGCAATTTCGAGGGCGATCTCCCGCATCCATGCCAAACCTGCATCTCCGCCACCGGTACCACAGGACCCTAAAATGAGGGGAATACCCAACTCATGACGGGCCAGCATCATCAGCCGCAGGTCCCGCTTGGTTCCTTCCCAGGCAAAATGTGGGACGCCGCCACCCAGAAAAGCCGGGCCACCATCTGTGGAGCCGGCGTCGCAGGCGATGAAATGAGGGTTTAGGTCGACGCCTCGCTGGAATGATTCTTCGCGAAAGCCCGATCCGATAACGCCCGTCGGCGATAAGATGCGTATTTCGTTCACGGCCCCCTCCTCAAATCAGTTTACGCATCGTCCTTAAGCATGACGCGGTAGAGATATCTTGTCTGGTCATGATCGTAATCGCCATTGGCTTTGTGCAAAAGACAACGGTTATCCCACATCGCAAGATCGCCTTGCTGCCATTTGTGGCGGTACTGATACTTTTCCTGGATGGCATGGGCCAGCAGTTCATCAAGTAAGGGCAATGCCTCAGAATCCGGCATGCCGATGATCTCTTCAATGCGAATTGGGTTGATAAACAGCGATTTCCGACCGGTCACTGGGTGGGTCTTTACAATCGGATGCACGACGGTCTGAGCAACCTGCTTCTGTCTTTCAGGCGACAGGGCCATCAGTTTGCGTTCACTGTGCTTGCTTTGATAAACGTGGATGCCCTTAAGGTCAGCGATCCGTTCCTTCATATCATCCGGTAGACCTTCATACGCTTCGTGCATGTTGACGTACTGGGTGTCGCCGCCTTTGTCTGGCAATTCAACGGCCAGCAGCACCGTCGCCTTCGGCGGCACGGCGTCGTTTGAATGGTCGGTATGATACCCCTCTCCCGGGATATAACGCTTGCCATCCTCATAGTGGTCTTTATTCGATAGATAGTGAATTTGCGGGCATTCCGGCAGGGCAAAGCGGGTATTGTGCTGTTGGAATATGTCGCCGAAATTCTCAACTGCGCCGACAAACTGTTGCGCCGTTAGGGTTTGATTTCGAATTACCAAAACCGAGTTTTCAGCAAATGCCTGATTGAGGTCCCTGCGCGTTGCTTCATCCACGGGCTCCGACAGGTCGATCCCTTCGACCGCGGCACCTGTGTGCTCCGATAGAGCCGATAATTGAAAGGCAGCATTTTGCATGGCGAAAAGCGCTTGCTCCGCTGAATTAAGCGAGTACACACTGTCAGACCTGACAGGGGTAAAATCAAGGATATTAGGAAGAATGAAACCATGATACTGCCGACATCGAAGATTTTTAACAGCAGCGCCTTGGCGCTTGAAAACGGCGGTGAACTGGCTGAATTAACCGTCGCCTATGAAACCTGGGGCGCACTCAACGATGCCGGTGATAACGCGGTATTGGTGTCTCATGGATACACCAATAATCCACACGCCGCCGGCGATGATAAAGGCTGGTTTCAAGGATTAATCGGCCCCGGCAAGGCCGTCGATACAGGGCGTTATTTCGTTGTCGCCGCTAACTTGCTGGGGTCCTCCTACGGCAGTACCGGGCCTGCCAGTACAAATCCTGAGACCGAACAACCCTATGGCCTCGACTTCCCTGACATTACTGTTGGCGACATGGTGAATGCTGAGAACCGCCTGCTGGAACACCTTGGGGTAAAACAGTTAGCTGCTGTTATGGGTAATTCGTTGGGGGGGCACCTCGCCTTTGATCGAGCAGCGCACTTTCCTGATCAGGTGCGTGCAGTTGTCGTGACCGTTAGCGACCTCAGGGGGCGCGGTGACCAGGGCACGGTGGACGCTCTCATCGCGCGCTTTAGCCAATGCCCTGGCTGGAATCATGGTCAGTATTACGACAACAAGAAAGACGGCGGCGTTTTTGCAGAATTGCTCAAACAGCGAATCGAAACCCTAAAGAACTATGGGTTTGATACTAAAATTCGCGAAGAAGTGGGCGATAACTCAGACATCATCGAGCAGCGATTGGTTGATCTCGCCGAACCCTGGGCAGATCAGTTTGATGCCAACTCACTTATCGTGCTGCGCAAGGCAGTCATCCAATTTGATGTTCGGGAGAAGGTTTCGGCAATTAAAGCACCTCTCCTCTACGTCCTGTCCCGCACCGATAATTTATTCCCACCCTCTATCGCACCAGACACGATGAAGATTCTCCAGGGCGCAGGCGTTAATGCGAAATTTTTTGAACTCGACAGCGACAACGGCCACCGCGCGCCGTCTGTTGATTGGCAGGGATGGGCGGATGAATTACAGAAATTTTTGGATGCGTATGGCGAACTTTAATTATAGGCCCTAATACGGGCACCCGTCTTGACCACAAGATTTTGCCGCACTTGCCATAACAAATGAGCCGCACTGGCTGCACTTCACCATTTCTTCGGCATTATCAGACGGGGGACTCTCGCCGGTTTGTTGGCGCACTTGGGCCTGGGTTTCCGCGTCCTTAATTTGTTGATAGCGGTTGAACCATTTGAAGCCGTGCCAGACCCCAAGCACGATGATGCCTAAGACTGCGAGTTTGAGAAGACTAAATCCGAACATGTGACTCTTTTAAAGCGCCCCGCCCTATTGGTCAAAGGCCGAAACAGTTTCGGAAAGATCAAGCGTCTCACCGTCCCGCAAAATTTTATCCGCTGATGCGGTATAGCTTCCATCCGCCTGATGAAGAATCAGGCCCGTGGACAACAACATCGGCGTCCGCACACCCTTCCGGCAGCTGATCAGGAACCGCTTCGAGGGTTTTTTATCCGGCCCTGGCCAAAGCGGATACACAATCGCTTCGCCAGCCTGGCCTGCCAATGCCGTCAACACCTCATGCATACGGTCGGCCCTGTGAATCATAGTCAGCGTTCCCTTGCGCCGAAGCATCGACAGGCAAAATTTTATCCAAATTTCCAAAGGCACCGAGCTTTCGAAGTTGGCCAGCGCTTTGCTTGAATTCGGCGAACCCCGGCCTCGGCTATGTTCGACAAACGGCGGGTTGGTCATGACATGGTCGAATGTACCTGGAGCCAAATTCTTGGGAGGGAACAACACATCCGCATGGGTCACCTCGATTCGTTCTGAAAATTCGTTAATCTCAGCATTGTGACGCGCGAGCTTGGCCAGTTCTTCTTGAATTTCAATGCCTGCGATTTGAATCTTTGGCAGGCGTGCCGCCAAGCATAAAGCCGCCGCCCCGGCACCAATGCCTACATCTAGGATTTTCTTATTTCCTTTGGCGTTGACGGCGGCGGCCAGCAATACCGGATCAATAGCGGCCCGATAGCCGGACTTGGGCTGAGTGAATTTCACCCGCCCCCCCAGAAGAGCATCCTCAGTCGTTTCAACCGTCATGACGGCCCATCTTTCATGACGGCTCATCTTTTGACGGCTGAGGCTTTCTTTCGATGGCCTCGGCTTCGGCCAAGATCACCCGTGCCTGAGGATAATCGACTTCATCTACCATGACCCGCTTGGGAAAGGCGCCGATGCTGCCTTCGACAATGCTGATGTTGTAATCCAAGATCACCGGCTCAATGTTCTCCTCACGCAGTTGGGCCACCAGCCAGGACAGCATTACCAGGTTATTTGTGCGAACCAATTCGACCATGGTATTAATATTAAAGCCTTTTTTCAGAAGCCTGAAACGAAAGAGCATGCTTGACCGAATACGGGGGCACTTCCTATGCTGCCTGTGGTTGTTACGAAGCTCAAGGGGGAAAGCTTAACGTGGGTGTAGTTGTTAGCCTAGAGGGCCAGCGAAAAGACAAACCGTCTCTCGATGCCTTAACGGAACTGGTCGCAGACGACCTGAAGATCGTTAATCGGCAAATCATTGAACGGATGGATTCGCCTGTTGCCTTGATCCCGCAATTGGCCGGGCACATTGTTGCGGCTGGAGGCAAGCGGCTTCGACCGATGCTGACGTTGGCTTCGTCCCGGTTATGCGGTTACGAAGGTGAACGCCATACCGGGCTCGCCGCCTGTGTCGAGTTCATCCACACAGCGACCCTATTGCATGACGACGTGGTTGACGAAAGTGATCTGCGACGCGGATTCGCGACGGCAAATTCAGTCTGGGGGAATAAGGCCAGCGTATTGGTTGGTGATTTTCTATTCAGCCGGTCGTTTGAATTGATGGTCGAAGACGGCTCGTTAGATGTTTTAGCTATTCTGTCGCGTGCTTCCGCCATGATCGCCGAAGGCGAAGTGGCGCAATTGATTACGGCAAATGACACAGAAACTGGTGAAGCAGCCTATTTGGATGTCATCACCGCGAAAACTGCACAATTGTTTGCCGCCGCGTGTCGCATCGGGGCGGTTGTTGCGGACCGTCCTAAAGTCGAAGAAGAAGCCTTGGAAACATTCGGCCTGAACCTCGGCATCGCTTTTCAGTTGATCGACGACATGCTGGATTATTCAGCCAAGCAGGCAGAATTAGGCAAAACCATCGGCGATGATTTTAAGGAAGGCAAGATCACCCTTCCAATCATCCTGGCTTTTCATCGGGGTGATGAGGAAGAACGCAATTTCTGGCGAAGGACAACGGAGAAGCTGGAACAAACCGATAGCGACCTGAACCACGCCATTGAACTGATGGAAAGACACAACGCCCTGTCCGATACCGTCGAACGCGCCCGCCATTATGGCGCCATCGGACGAGATGCATTAGGAATTTTCCCGGACAAGCCCGAGAAAGCAGCGCTGATCGACCTCATCGACTTCTGTATCGACCGCGCTTACTAATTCGCCCGGCTAATATATTTAGGAGGGCTCCTTGCCCTCAAGTAGCACGGGCGTTATAAACGCGACCGCAAGACATAAACGGGGTGTAGCTCAGTCTGGTAGAGTGCATCGTTCGGGACGATGAAGCCGTAGGTTCAAATCCTATCACCCCGACCAATATTTACCCAATAAAAACAATGTGTTATCTTTGGAACGACTGTCTGAAGCGCCCTCAAAAAATACCGGCCAATTCGCTTGAAGAAATTAAAATGAGCCCCGGAGTTTTCAGCACCAGCCAAGCCGTAGGAGACGACCGAAAATGAACGGGTGGGAACAGGTGTTTTGGGAATCTTGGAGGAGCGTATGGGCCGTCCTTGGCCTAATTGTGGTGTTTGTTGTCTTTATTGAGTTCGGTATTCCGCTCATAAAGAAAACAAGCCGACGGCTGCGTGGAAAGTCCGCCAATACCCTCGATTCCAGTTCTAACGCCGACTTTTTCCGCGACAAGGATTGGGCACACACGTATTTCACAGAGTATCAGAAGGAAGCTAAAGTCGTTTGGGCACCATTCGTACAATGGTGGCAACACCCAATGAACTTGACCTATTTCAAGATAAATGAAGATGGTATCCGAAACACCGATGCGGGTAATTCGATCAACCTTAGCGGCAAACCCATCCGAATTTTTGCGTTTGGTGGATCGACATTGCTTGGCGTTGGATCGCGGGATGAAATGACAATTCCCTCTATTCTTGCGCGAAAACTGCAAGCCTTGGGCAAGAACGTAGAGATTACAAATTTTGGCCAACCCGGCCATTCTTCTACGCAGGAAGTTATCTCGCTTATTCAGGCATTGAAGAAACATTCGGTGCCGGATCTGGCATTGTATTATGACGGCATAAACGAAATTATTCCCGCTGAACAAACAGGTCAGGCCGACCGAATGTTTAACGAACACAATCGGCGCGAAGAATTTAATATTTTGCATTTTTCACGACGTAATGAACTGATCGAAGAAGGCATAAAAGCATTGATCCCGCGGACCTTACGACGCCTGAAAGAAATTGGGCTCGTGTTCGCACTTATCAAACCGAAATTAAAAGAATACACCTTGTTACGTGAGGAAGATATTGAGCCCTTAAGCATCAAAATCGTCGAACAATATCGGGATAATGTTCGAATAATTGATGCCATTGCGAAGGATTGGGGATTTGAGACACTTTTCTTTTGGCAACCATCGCTGGTGAGCAAGAAGTCGCTAACCGAGCATGAAGAAAAATATCAGTACGAAGGAACGGCAAAGCCTAATCTTCGTCGGCCCATCTTTTCCACGGTATACCAAACTCGAAAATCCGATTCGTTTTTTACAGACCGCAGCAATACAATCGACATAAGTGGCGTGTTGGATGACGTTGAGGAAGGCTGCTACATTGATCCTTTCCATGTTTCCGAAGATGCAAATGAGATGATCGCCGACGCCATGCTGCCGTTTGTTGAGAAAGCAATTGAGGGAAAATAGGCTGTCTGACGATGCGATTAACGTCAATCACGCGGCAGGAATCTCCACCTCGACAATTTATTTCAGAGTCAGTATAAGTACACAAGCGTTGCAGAAATAATTTGTGAGGAAATTGTGGATAACTGGCTCATTTATGCCGTCATTGGCGGGTTGATCGTCCTTACAATTTTCTTCATTTATCGGCGGAAAAAAATTAAAAAAGATGCTGCGCCGAATGATATTTACCCACTCTGGTAAGAGTGCCGCCGTATTTTTATCATATTAATTCACGGTCACGTCAGACCCGTTACCAATGTTCCAGATACTCATTGGAGCTTCTCCTTCTAAGAAATCCCTAGACTGGTTGTAGTTCCATTAGGAATTCTCTTGATCTAGCTGACAGAGGGAACAGAGGAACGGACCAGATCGATTGTTCGCATGAAGACGCAATCAATTGCTTTACGGGTATAGGGCTAGATGTTTTGGCTATTGGTAATTGTCTACTCAGAAAAGAGCGTTGGGGCCCCCTTAAGAAAATTTACAAATCAGCATTTGATTTGGATTAATGCTCGCTAACGTTCATTAGTTTTTGCGGGTTAATTTACAAGGTTCTTCATAATCTCAGTCAAAAAAAACCCCCGCCGAAGCGGGGGTTTAAGTCTTGAACCTTGTGGGGAGTTAAAACCCTACACGGTTATATTATTTTGTTGGCTGTTTTTAGAACAAAACCTGCCAACGAAGCTTGAAGGTGTCGTTTTCGATGGTGTTGTTATCTGAACCATCAATCGCTGCAGCATTCGTATGGGTAGAAATTCTGTCATACGAAAAATGAAGCTTGTTTTTGTGGCCATTGATGAGATATGCCGCACCAAAGCCCCACTGCCGCTCAATACCGCCAGCAACGTTAACTGCGCCGCCGTTGGAATCGCCAGACGTGTTCTGTTGGGTGTCTCTGTTGTGTACGGTATACGTAATCGCGAAAGGAACCTTCTTCGGAACGACCATGTAGGAAGCAGCAGCCATCCACACGTATTGCCGACGACCGTTTTGGCTAGCACTGTCAAAACCTACAGAATCTGTTTGGAAGTTACCATGCTCGTATGTACCAGTCAGGTGCAAACCAGCATATTTCACGCCAACCAAAGCATGCCAATATTTCAAATCGGCTGTGCCAGAGGTCGCTGCAGCGGCATAGGCAGCGTAGTCACCAGAGCCAACCGCACCTTGAGCACCTTGATAACCGACTTGTACCACAGCGCGAAGCTTGTTCTTGGCGGAATAATCAGGCTGGTTAAGTGCACCATACCGACCAAACGGCTGATAGGATAAACCAAAATCATACATAACAGCTTGGCTCGCAGTCTCAACACCGTTACCGGCGCCATTAGAAAGCTTGGCTTCATATGACAGAACCTTAGCAACCGTACCTCTAAGAGAGATACCGATATTACGACCGGATGCGACATCACCAGCGCCATTAGGATCATCAACCAACCATCCGCTGCTGCTGCTATAACGGTTACCAGCGCTGACGCCGAGTGACTTGTAGTTACCGACTTTAACCTGAACTTCAGGGATGAACTTGTAGTTCACTTGAGCATCGATGAATGCGCCACCTTCAACGTTAAAGAGCATGCTGTACGTCAAGTTCGGGCTACCTGCACGACCTTTAAAGCCGAAGTGAATTCTAGGAATGTCGAGCTGGCGGGTATCAACGTTCGCAGTGAACGAATCGTCAGTTAGAGCATTCGTACTATCAAACTGGAACTTCATACCAGGAAGAACGCTGTAGTTGCCGTCCTTTGACTTGAGGTAGAAATTACCTTTTTTGTGGCCTAAGACAGCGCTGCCGTCAGCCTGTGCGGGGGTAACCAAAGCGCCTGCGGCGAAGACCGAAGCGGCGACTGCCCCAAGCAGTAAACCTTTGTAGCTTTTCATGACAATTTAATCCTTTTTTGTCCCTTGAGAAATCTGGCCTCATCTCAACAACTTTAAAATTGCTTTCGACTTGGCCTTGAAATAACTCCCGTTCCTTAGGTTCACCGACTGTGTTTCGCCTTATCGTTGGCTTCTTCACCGCGCCGACACCCCCTAATACCTAGAGAAGTTAGTTGTAGTCTCGACATTCCAGCGCGGAATTCAAGAATATCGTGGCTCTTTTGAGATTTTCATGAGAGGCGTGTGTTTCTTTTGCAACACATCTTATTGAGGGGCAATCCACTAACATTCGAGAAATTGGCAAATTGATCGCACATAAATCTAGCTGTAACCCATGCCTGATATAGCTTTTCGGCATTTTTTATGTGTTCCTTAAAGGGCCGAGACGAGCTGTTTAACAAACATATGTTACTGCCAATCCCCTCTCCACGCACGTATCGACTATGGTTCTCGTGTGGCGGAAAACCCACAATTTTCCTTTGGAGTGGATTCTAGAGCCGCTTTCGACCCTACGAGGTCACGCCACATAAGCTTTCGTTCCGCGAATTACTTCTCTCCGACCAACCGCACAGGAATTAATATTTTGCAGGATAATCATTTGCCCAGATACATTGTAATTATGCATTATCATTATAGGGTAAATTTTGGTATCCCCATGATATGAAAAAAGGCTGTCTGACCGGTGTTTATCGTCCGCGCCCTGACAAGACTCCATCTGGGACCTCTGGATTTTTCCTTATCATCCGGTGAACTGGTGGCGTTGTCTGGTCCGTCAGGTGCCGGAAAGACGGTTTTTCTTAGAGCGCTTGCCGATCTTGATCCCCACAAAGGGGACGTTGAATTAGATGGGATTCATCGTTCCACCCTACCCGCACCGCAGTGGCGCAGACACGTTTGTTACCTACCAACCGATTCGGGATGGTGGACGGATGTCGTGGGCGACCATTTCTCTGAGCCGGATCACGCATTAGATTTGCTCAAAAGATTGGGATTGCCCAGCGATATCCTAACTTGGCCTGTTTCCAGGCTTTCCACAGGTGAGAAGCAACGTTTGGCGCTGACCCGCGTACTTTTGCTCGCTCCAGACATCATGCTTCTGGATGAACCTACCTCAGGCTTGGATCCTGACTCGACCCGGGTTGTCGAGGAAATGTTACTGCAACGTGCAGAAAACGGTGCCGCCATTCTGTTCGTGACCCACGACCCCGGACAAACTGAAAGGCTGGCCACCCGCAAACTCGCGCTTATAAATGGCGGGCTGGTAGATGGTAGGCTGGCATCGTGAATTTTATCACCCTCGGCGCAACCGACTTAGCTCTCGCATCATTGCTCGTCATTATAAACGGCGGCCTCTCCCTTATGCTTGGGCTCGGGTTGGAACGTCAGCTTTTGATCGCAGCGGCACGAATGGTCGTTCAACTCAGCCTCATGGGATTGGTTCTAAAAACTCTGTTCGCCCTCGTTTCGCCCTTGTGGACAGCGGTTGCGGCGCTGATCATGGTACTGTTCGCCGGTCACGAGGCATCGGCCCGCCAACGCAAACGTTTTTCCGGGTGGTGGACCTATGGTCTGGGAACATCCAGCATGATGGCGGCTGGGCTTATCGTCACAGTGTTGGCGCTCACCACGCAGATTAAGCCTGACCCCTGGTATGACCCGAGATACGCCTTGCCATTGTTGGGGATGATTCTTGGCAACACCATGAACGGCGTCGCCTTGGGGTTGAACGCCCTTATTACAGGGGCAGTTCGGGAAAAGAGTGCGGTAGAGGCACGTCTGGCACTTGGCCACGATATTCGCACCGCAATGAGTGGCATCGTCCGCGAAGCGGTTCGAACAGGATTGATCCCTATTATAAATGCCATGGCGGCAGCCGGCATTGTGTCGCTTCCTGGTATGATGACAGGACAAATTCTCGCTGGTATCCCCCCGGTGGAAGCCGTGAAGTATCAGATCCTTATCATGTTCTTAATCGCGGGCGGCACGGGACTGGGTCTGTTGTCTGCAGTTTATGGCGGCGTGTATAGGCTGAGCGACAATCGGCACCGGTTGCGTCTGGATAGATTAGTATAACTCTTCCGCAATACCTCTTGTCCCGATTTAACGGGTACGATAGCGTACGCCGATAATCATTTCACGACATCTTAATCAGGGTTTTCCTATGCGAACTGCAGTGATCGGCATTGTTATTGGCCTCGTCGTTGGCGTGGTCTTTGGCGCCACGATTATCGCCCCTCGGCTCACCACAATCCCCGCATCAAAGTCGCCCGAAAACATTGTTAAACCACTACCTAAACTAACATCCGCCCCTGTCCAGAAGACCATCCGCCGGTGGCAAATGGCGAGCGCCTACCACAGCAAGTTACCGTTGTTAGGGACGATGGCCAAGCGATTGGAAACGGGGATTTGGCGGGTGTCTGATGGCGGGTTTGAGATCAAGTTCCACGAACCCAATGCATTAGTACCACCACGTGAACTCTTCAACGCTGTCTCATCAGGCGCAATCGACGCCGCCTTTACAACACCGGAGATGTGGGTAGAGCGTCTCGCGTCTCTCGGGTTGTTTTCATCTGTTCCTTTTGGTCCAAAGCCGATGGAACACCTGGCATGGATTTTCGGTGGCGGTGGTCAGGCGATCTATAATGATATTCTTCACAAGGAAGGCGTTCATGGGGTTTTCTGTGGTTTGGTCTCAAATGGTGCGTCGGGTTGGTTCCGCCGAGAAATTAAAACCGTGGAAGACCTGAAAGGCCTTAAAGTTCGCTCTTCCGGCCTCGGCGCTGGCGTTTTGGAGAAACTCGGTGTGAAAATTAAAACCATGGCCGCAAGAGACATCTTCATCGCCTTCGAGACCGACAAATTAGACGGTGCCGCTATTTCGTTGCCGTCCGTGGACGCAAAGCTCGGCGTCCATAAGGTGGCCAAACACTATTACTATCCCGGATGGAATCGCCCGGCGATGTTGTTTGACGTCATCATCAATTTAAAGAAATGGAACGCCTTGCCGGCACCTCAGCAGACCCAAATCAACACCGTCTGCGCGCAAAATATCAATTTAGGATTAGCTGAAGGCGAAGCGGCTCAGTTTGCTGCTTTAAAGGCGATTGAAGCCAAAAAAGTCCAAATTCACCGCTGGCCGACAGAAATTCTTGCAGCGCTTGAGAAAGCATGGCGACGACAAGCTATAGAATCGTCAAATGCCGACAGTGACTTTCGGCGTGTCTGGGAGTCCCTCACCCGCTTTCGACGCGATTACAGTATTTGGAATGATTTTAGCCAGTAACAAGTTTCGAACGGCTCGGCATAATCTTGCCATATAAAGTCGTTAGTGATTTTATTGATATGGATTGTAACGGTTGCAAGCAAGTGGACGCACCGTTATTAATGCGGGCCTTAAATTTAGAGTCTTTAAGTTGGATAATTAGGAGAACCCTTATGGGAAGAAGCGTATTAGTTGCCCTTGGAATGACTGCGGCCATCATTATGGCAAGCGGCAGCGCATTTGCCGCTGGCGATGCGAAAAAAGGCGCAAAAGTTTTCAAGAAATGTAAAGCATGCCATGCTGTTAAAGCTGGTAAGCACAAGGTTGGCCCCTCTCTCTCAGGCGTCGTTGGCCGTAAGGCGGGGACCGCGGCAGGCTTTAAGAAATATAAAGGCCTCAAAAAAGCCGACTGGAGCTGGGACGAGAAGACGCTCGACGCGTGGCTCTCCAACCCTAAGAAATTTGCTAAAAGCCGAAGCCGCAAAACCTCGATGGTCTTCAAGCTGAAGAAAGCTAAAGACCGAGCAAACGTCATTGCGTACTTGAAATCCATTTAATACTGGGCTTCGGTACAATAAAGTTAAGCGCCTCGCCATACCGGCGGGGCGTTTTAGTTTCAACTTTGCTACAGTTTCTAATTATTGGTTAGGCAAAAATTATGGACCTCAAGGACCACATCCGATCAATCCCCGATTTCCCGAAGCCGGGCATCCAGTTTTACGACATTTCAACCCTCCTTGCTCATGAAGATGCGTGGCAGGTTGCCATGGGTCGAATGGCGCGGATGATTCGTCAGCATCAACCTGATGTATTGGCCGGCATTGAATCCCGCGGGTTTCTGGTTGCAGCACCCTTGGCGCTAAAGCTGGGGTGCGGATTCGTCATGGTTCGTAAAAAAGGCAAGTTACCGGGAAATTTGATATCCCATGACTACGCCTTGGAATACGGCACTGATACCATTGAAATACAGGATGACGCGGTCAAACCCGGTCAAAAGGTGGTTATTTTAGACGACCTTTTAGCGACTGGCGGTACCATGGCGGCCTCTGTTGATCTGTTCAACAAAGTAGGGGCCAAAGTAACCAGCGCTGCCTGCCTCATAGAACTGACATTTCTGAAGGGTCGCGATAAGCTTAACATTCCATTTGATGCGTTAATTTCATACGACGAATAGCACTATTTACATTGAGACTGACGGCCACCTTTGCATGAGCGGTATTTAATTCAACTTTCACACAACATTACATTATTGACTAATTCAGCGGTGACCTGTAAGGTTAGGTTCACATTGCTGTGTTACATTCTATTTCATCCGAGACCTACTGCATACGCACACAGGAGATTTATTAATGCATGCACATCACAAAGTAAGTGGAGAAAACGCTCGTAAACTACGCAAAAAAGGCGGCGCGTATTTGAAAAAACTACGGGCGTCATCCGGTTTGACGCAAATAGAATTGGCCGAAAAGACAGGGTTTAAATATTATACGTTTATCAGCCAAATCGAAAACGGCGCCGGTCGTATTCCACCCAACTTGTATGAAGCCTACGCCGCAGCCGTTGATGTGGAGCGCTCCGAATTTGTTAAGAACATGCTCAAGTTCTACGATCCGTACACCTACAAAGCTCTGTTCGGTCCGGCACCGAAAAAGAAAGCTGCTAAGAAAAAAGCCGCCTAAGGGCAGCGCTTTATAGAAGAATTTCAGCGTCCCGTACTTTGGCGGGGCGCTGCCGAGACCAGAAATTGTCAGCGTGCTCCTCTGTAATTCTCATCGGGCGCGCTGTTTTTCTATTTGGCAACAAGCTCCGCCACCGCCAAATTCACAACCTTCTTCATGACCGTCGGCAGAGCGAAGTCAGACAAACGTTCAACGGGGCACCAGACGCATGACTCCGGACCCGGTTCATCAATTTTCCCCGCCAAGACCACTAGTTCCAAATGGAAATGAGTAAATGTGTGGCGCACAGTTCCAGGTAGCCGTTGCCATGAAAGGGCTTCGACTGGCACGTACTTTAGCGCGGCCTCATCAGTCCACGTCGCTTCGTTCCAATCGGTCGACGGGAATTCCATCATTCCGCCCAACAGCCCCTTTTCTGGACGCCGCCTGATCAAGACAGCATCATCGTCTCGCACAGCCCAAAACACAATGCCCCGGCGTGTCGGCTTAGGTTTTTTAGGAGCCTTCTTTGGAAACTGCTCGGCGTTGTCCAATTTGTATCCGTCACAAACAACAGACACCGGACATGTCGCACACCGTGGACTGCGCGGCGTGCAAATCGTCGCCCCCAAGTCCATCAGCGCCTGCGCATAATCGCCTGGACGCTTCCGATCTAACGCCGCTGAAACCAGTTTCTTTATACGAGGTTTTGATCCTGGTAGAGGCTCTTTAATGACATACAGTCGGGAAATCACACGTTCTATGTTACCGTCAACGGGAACCGTCTCCCGACCGAACGCAATTGCTGCGACCGCCGCCGCCGTATACGGGCCAATTCCTGGTAACGTCATCAAGGTTTCTTCTGAATCAGGAAACCGACCGTCAAATTCATTTGCCACAACACGCGCGCATTTATGCAGGTTGCGCGCTCGGGCGTAGTACCCCAACCCCTGCCATGCATGCAGGACATCATCCAAGTCCGCTGCCGCAAGATCAGACACGCTCGGCCAGCGCTTCAGAAATAATTCGAAATAGCCCTTTACCGTTACCACGGTGGTTTGTTGCAGCATAATTTCGCTAAGCCAAACCGCATACGGGTCTGCTACCTCCCCCGCTTCCGCACGCCACGGCAATCGACGGTGAGCGACATCATACCAAGCCAATAAATCCCGGCTGAATGATTTTGGATAATCCTGGGACATTTGCCTTATAATCGCCCTAAAAATACGGGCAAATTGCCCTGTTGTTTTGCAGAATGGGTGAATTTACCATACCGGTTATATCAAAGGCAGGCAGATGGCAAAATTTCAGCACGGTCCCCGCGCACTCGCGAAGACCATTGGACGCATTACCAAACCGATTTTTTCCCGGCGCGGTTTTGCGGACGGCGCTGTAATTGCCGAATGGCCTGCCATTGCCGGTGACCTGTTAGCCCAGCACACAGTGCCTGAGAAAATCGATTACCCGCGCAACGTTAAGACCGATGGTATATTGCGACTGCGGGTCGATAGCGGCAGTTTCGCGCTGGAAATTCAACATTTTGAGCCGCAACTGATCGAACGCATTAACACCTATTTCGGCTACAAGGCCGTGGGGTCGGTCAAAACGATCCAGGGACCGCTACCCAAAAAGCAAAAAACAAGTGAACCTGAATCCAAAACCTTGAATGCCGCACAAGAAAACACCCTTAATCAGGAGCTTTCAGACGTAGACGATGAAGAAATTCGCGAGGCTTTGGAGAAACTCGGTAGGTCGATTCTCAGCCGGTCTGATAGGCCGCTCTGATGCGGAGATCAAAAAAAATGAAATTTAAGCCGACTTATCCCCAGGAATCTGACATTCGACCACCCGTCGGCATCTTGCGGAGTCGCAAATGCAATTCTATATTCACCAACATCTTGTATCTGGAGGGGTCATTTTGTCTAAAAAACTACTAGGTATAGCATTCGCTCTTTTTCTCGCGTTGAGCCAATCAGCCAGTGCCGGCATCGCGTCTTTAGAGGACGCCTTGTCTGAGAAAGCCATGGGCAAGAAGGACGCGCCCGTCACGATCATTGAATATTCGTCACTCGGGTGCCCCCACTGTGCAGCCTTTCATCGCGAAACTCTGCCTCAAATTAAGAAAGATTACATCGATACCGGCAAAGTTCGGCTAATTTTTAAAGACATGCCGTTCGGCACCCCGGCGTTGGCCGCTGCTGCCTTGGCGCGGTGTGGCGGGACGAAAAAGTTTTTCGGATTTGTCGAAGTATTATTCCGCAGCCAACGGCAATGGTCTTCTGGTCGTAACGTCATTGGCGAACTGGCACGGGTCGGTCGTTTTGGAGGTCTGTCTGATAAGGATGTTCAGGCATGCCTCAAAAATCAGGCTTTGCTAAAAGCCATTGGCCAACGTGCGGATGAAGCCGTCAAAAAACGCGACGTTCGATCCACCCCCACGTTCTTTATCAATGGGACAAAGGTGGAGGGCGCGCAGCCTTTTGAGAGTTTCAAAAAGGTCATCGACGAGGCGCTTGCGAAGGCAAAATAACGATCACATCCCCCGGGGAATAATTGGGGGGCGTTCGTGAGAGACGGGGGTTAAACTTAAGTGCTGCAGTTCAATAAGCTACGTCTGACGGGATTCAAATCCTTTGTGGATTCCACGGAACTGCTGATCTCACCAGGTCTGACCGGCGTTGTTGGTCCCAATGGCTGCGGCAAATCCAACTTGGTGGAGGCGTTACGTTGGGTCATGGGCGAAACGTCCGCCAAACAAATGCGCGGCAGCGGCATGGATGACGTCATCTTTGGCGGCACCGCCAATCGACCGGCCCGTAATATTGCCGAAGTTATTTTATCGCTCGACAACACAGCCCGCACCGCCCCTGCCCAATTCAACGAATTCGAAGACTTGGATGTAACCCGTCGGATTGAACGGGAAAAGGGCTCGGCCTATCGGGTTAACGGAAAAGACGTTCGCGCCAGGGACGTTCAGTTATTATTTGCCGACTCCGCCACCGGCGCACGGTCGACGGCCCTGGTCAGCCAAGGCCGAATTGGTGCCGTGATTGCCGCAAAACCGACAGAACGAAGAACATTATTGGAAGAAGCCGCTGGTATCACTGGCCTTCATTCCCGCCGTCACGAGGCTGAGCTTCGCCTGCGGGGTGCAGAAACCAACCTGGAACGTCTCGATGATATTCTCATCACCCTGGATACCCAGCTGCTGAACCTAAAAAAGCAATCCCGCCAGGCGACTCGCTATCGCAACATCAGCGGCCACATTCGCCGCACAGAAGCAATGCTGTTTCATCTCCGCTGGTTGGCCGCACAACTGAACCTTGCGGAAGGTAGAACCGAGCTTCAGTCGACCCAAGACGCGGTACGCGAACTAACCGGTTTGGCTGCAAATGCTGCGACGGTTCAGGCTGAACGCGCCAGTGGCCTGCCTGAACTTCGCCAATCTGAAGCCGCGACCGCAGCGGAGCTACAGCGACTGGTAATTGCGCGCGAAGGATTGGAAGAAGAAGAGGCCCGGATCGAGACCGCACGGGCAGACAACACCACTCGCCTGGAACAAATCGCCGCTGACCGCGCACGAGAAGAAACATTGGTTTCTGATGCCAAGGCTGCGGTCGAACGCCTTGAAGGCGAACGTGCTGAGATTGAAAAATCCCGCGAAGGTGAAGACAGCACCCGCGAGGCCGCGGCCAAAGCCGCAGAGGAAGT
>JABJKH010000072.1 GCA_018660465.1 Rhodospirillaceae bacterium | reverse complement strand
CGGTTGGATCAAACCATTAGCATCGCTAAGAAAGCACGGCAGAAGGGCATGCTTTTTCCAGACATCGGCTATCCGATTATCCGACTGCCAAAGACATCCATTAACCGACAGGGGCGTCTTGCCGAATATCCTTTGATCTTGGCCATGATCCGCCAAGAAAGTGCCTTTTACGTCAAAGCCAAAAGTCATGCTGGGGCTCGCGGATTACTTCAACTGATGCCCGCGACCGCGAAAAAAGTCGCGCAGCAAATTGGAATTTCCTATTCGAAAGGCCGACTAACCACTGACCCAGCCTATAATCTAAAGCTGGGCCGTCATTATTTAGAAGGTCTCCTGGGGGATTTCAAAGGGTCCTATATCATGGCTATCGCCGGGTATAACGCGGGGCCATCGCGGGTAAAACGATGGGTTCGAAAATTTGGCGATCCCCGAGATAGCAGCGTTAATGCAATCGATTGGGTTGAAATGATCCCCTTTGACGAGACCCGAAACTATGTTCAACGAGTGCTCGAAAACTTGCAAGTTTACCGTTCTCGCCTCTCTGCCAATCAAGTGGCGCAGACACTCGAAGGCGACCTCAATCGCTAACGCCAAGGATTACCGGTCATGACGCCGACTTTTTCTGATATTGAAGACGCTGCGCGTGTTCTGAAATACCTGACGGTCCGGACACCTTTGTTAGAATCACCATTTCTGAATGATTTGGCAGGGTGCCGCCTGCTGATAAAGCCGGAAATGCTACAAAAGACCGGGTCCTTTAAATTCAGAGGGGCCTACAACACGGTTTCACGTATTCCCGAAGACCGACGCGCGAATGGAGTTGTTGCCTACTCATCCGGCAATCATGCGCAAGGCACGGCGGCGGCTGCACAATCGTTGAACATACCAGCCATCATTGTCATGCCTGCCGACGCGCCAAAACTAAAGATCGCCAACACCAAGGCCTATGGTGCAGAAGTCGTGCTGTACGACCGAGATAATGAAGTCAGAGAAGATATAGCCGAAGCCATTGCCAAAGACCGCAATGCAACAATCATTAAACCCTATGACGATCGCTACGTCGTTGCCGGCCAAGGCACAGTCGGCGCTGAAATTGCCGAAGACTGCAACGCATTAGGGATTGAGTTGGATGCTCTTGTCGTGCCCTGTGGCGGAGGTGGGTTAACGGCAGGCTGCGCTCTCGCGTTCCATTCATTATTGCCGAAAACTCTGGTATATACGGCAGAGCCGGAAGGCTTCGATGATACGGCGAGATCTCTTGTCTCTGGTCAGCACGAAACCAACCCACCTGGAACTAAGTCAATTTGTGATGCTTTGTTATCGCCTACCCCCGGTGAGATGACATTTGAAATAAATCGAGACCTTGTCTCGGCGGGGTTGATCGCGTCCGACGATGATGTTCAGCGCACCATGGCCGCACTCTTTCTTCGCCTTAAAATCGTCTGCGAACCAGGTGGCGCCATTGCAGCCGCCGCTGTTCTGTCTGGTGATAAAGAGCGGTTTATGGGAAAGGTCGTCGCTGTCGTGTGCTCTGGCGGCAACGTAGACAGCGCCGTGTTCAAAACAGCACTCTCAACATCTAATGATTAAAGAACGACCTAAGCGCCGATTGTTTTCTTCGGTGGTTGATGAGCAGATTGAGCCGTTGGGCTCACAGCAACAGCAGGCTTAACGTCTTTATTCACAGGAACAACCCCTGCGTCGGTTGCTTTATTACCCACCAAATTCAGGCTATCTTTTTGTATTGTACTCTTGGAAATGCTTTTGCAGTGACCTTCCAGGAAGGCGCCTTTTTCGATTGATAAATCTTCGTGAAGAATATCACCGACAACGTGCGCTGTTTTCGCCAAAACAACGGAACGCGCCTTAATCTGGCCGTGAATGGTCCCGTGAACATGAATGGAATCTGCTACGATTTCACCCTTCACTTCAGCACCTTGTCCGATCAGAAGAATTTTCGTCCGAATATCGCCCTCTATCGTGCCGTCTACTTGAATTTCACCGTCACTGTTCAAGTTACCGGTAATCCGCATATCCGAGCTTAGGATAGAAGGTGCAGACCGAACCGCTGCTTCGGCTGCGGTACCACTAGATGAATTTGATTTATTGTTTGTCTTGGAAAACATACCGCCCCGCCTTGATAAATTTCATGGGGTTTTTCGTTCGCTTCTTAAACAGCACTTCATAATGTAGGTGAGCCCCAGTACTCCGCCCAGTGCTGCCAAGAAGGCCTATCTTTTGCTGAAATTTAACCTTTTGCCCGCGCCGCACAAGGGCCTTGTGCAAATGACCGTAGCGGGTCTTGATTCCGGACCCATGGGTAATTTCGACCAATCGACCAAAATTTCCTTTCCAGCCAACAAATGTCACCACTCCCGGTGCCGTCGCATAAACTGAAGTTTTAAAAGGACTGCCGAGGTCGAGCCCGTAATGCGCAGCCCATCTCTTATTAATCGGATCACGCCGTTTCCCATACCCGCTGGTGATATAATAAGATTTTAGCGGAGCAACCAACGGGATTCTTTGTAGTATTCCCTGAAGGTTTTTGGAATGATTCAACATGGCATCAAGATTATCCAGGCCAGCCTTTAAATCACCCGCCGGAAGCCCGTCTGTCTTGATCGGAATAAAGGGGCCACCTTGTCCCCGCGGTAGCTTATTCGACGCCTTGAGAACCTTTTTAACATCAAGCCCGGACAGCTTGATGACCTTTTCCATATCGGAAATTTGTTCCAACGTATTCTCGCTGAGCCGCAAAACAGAGTCTTGCTGAGATTCTTGAAGACTGCTCAACCGTGTCTTCAAATCCTTGAGCGACTGGCTCAGTCGTTGATTCTTGAATAAAGCCGAATTACGTTCCAACAACGCCGTTTGCAGATCAGTTTCGATGGAATTCAGATTATCCTTCAATGAGAAGTTATGATGGGCAAGCGAACTCATTTCATTCTCAATGGCGTTGAGTTTACCTTTTAATTTTTCGCGCGCCGAAATGACCTGCTTGCGTTCCGTATCAGTTGAAACCAGTTCTGTTTCGACTGAACGCAGGCTTTCCTGCAAGGAAGCATTCTGTTCCACAAGACCGAGCATCAAATTGTGGTTCTGCTCAAGGTCTTTGGTCAGGCTAACAAACTTCTTCTGATAGTTTGCGACTTCACTCAACAGGCTGCGATAGGCCAAATGCGCATTGGCGACTTGGTTGTCCTTCGACGCGACGACGCGCTGATGCAGCACATACTTCGCTGATGCGAACGTGACCCAGGTGGCAACACCGAGAAACATCAAAGCCACACACAATTGAGCAAATTGTGAGACCTGGATAAACTTTACGTCGCCGTTGGTCCGTACGTGTATCTGTCGTTCCGGAAACACCGCATCTACATACTGGTGCCACCTCTCTGCCCAGGAGTCTTTCATATATTGCCTGCGCATAAACCCCACTCGCCCCCAAAAAATTATCGTTTTATAGCGCTACGAAAGTATCTGTATGGAGTCATTCATGCAAGTGTCTATTGACCAAGATTGCTTATTTTTGAGTTATTTAGGCTAAAGACTTAGATATCGAGGGTGAAACTTGGTTTGGCTTCAAATATCTAGGTTAAGTTTGACGCAGTGGCGCAAATTAAACACAGTTATCTTGATCGTTCTTGGGTCAAAACGTGTACGGAGCAGAAAAATTGGCGAATCGAGCTTTACCTGAGGGCATGTCGCCCCTTCACCCGATCGCCATAATTACCACTTGGTTTGGTGCAGGGTTACTGCCAAAAGCTCCCGGAACATGGGGATCACTCGCTGCCCTGCCCTTTGCTTGGATCATCGTTCAGAATTTCGGTACGACGGGACTGGCCCTTGCGACTGTGCTGGTCTTTGGCCTTGGGGTATGGGCCTCTGAAATATTCGTACAACGCTTTGGCGGCGAAGACCCACAAGCCATCGTTATTGATGAAGTCGCTGGGCAATGGCTGGTATTATTAATGGTCCCTGCGGATTTAGTCTCTTATGCTGCAGGCTTTATCCTGTTTCGCATCGTCGATATCTTTAAACCGTGGCCAGCAAATTGGGCCGATAGACAAGTTAAAGGCGGCCTTGGCGTCATGCTGGACGATGTGTTGGCAGCACCTTATGCAATGGCGGTACTGTATGGAATTACTCTGATGATGGCGGAGGTTTGATCATGTTCCCTAAAGACACCCTGATGAAGGCCCAAAAGTTATTAGAAGCCTGCAAGACAGGAGGACTTAAAGTGGCGACCGTTGAATCTTGTACGGGAGGATTGATTTCTAGCTGTTTGACGGCGGTGCCAGGGTCATCTGATGTCGTTGATCGGACCTTCGTCACCTATACAAATGAGGCCAAGACCGAAATGGTCGGTGTTCCGACAGATTTGTTTGATGAGGTCGGCGCTGTAAGTGAGGAAGTCGCCCGTGCCATGGCCGAAGGCGCTTTGGAGCACTCCAACGCCGAAGTCTCAGGCTCAGCAACAGGCATAGCTGGGCCGGGTGGTGGGTCTGATGATAAACCCGTCGGCCTGGTCCACATGGCGGCGGCGCGCAAAGGCTATGAGACAGAACATTTGAGGTATGTCTTTAAGGGAGATCGAGACTCAGTCCGTCTTCAAGCCGTCGGTACCGTGATCGACCTGATGCGGCGTCAGGCTGAACTGCCGTAAAGTTCATCAGCACGGGATTCGAACGCCGTAATCATCCGGTGCACCGCCTTCTCAAACAGCGGCCCCATGATCTTCTCCAACAAACGCGAACGAAATTCAAAATCGACATAGAAGTCGACCAGGCATTCGCCGTCCCCATGAGGGTCAAAAATCCACTTGTTTTCCAAATACTTAAACGGGCCATCGAAATATTTAACGTCAATTTGACGGGGTTCGGTTAGGACAACATGTGAGGTGAATTTCTCGCGCACCATCTTGAATCCGATCACCATATCGGCGATGAGAGTAGGACCTTCGTCTTCACGTTTTTTGATACGGGTCGCGACGCACCAAGGTAGAAAGTCCGGGTACTTCTCAATATCGGCAACCAGAGCGTACATTTGTTCAGGGGTATGCGGCAGGACCTTTTTTTCCGCGTGCTTCGGCATGATCGAAAAGCTAGCTGTTCTTAGCCCGTCGGGCTTCTTGAAGGGCCTTAAAATCGGCGTCGGCGTGATAGGAAGACCGGGTGAGCGGGCTCGATGCCACCAACAAGAACCCTTTGGATTTGCCAATTCGTTTGTATTCTTCGAACTCGTCTGGCGTCACAAAGCGATCCAACGGCGCGTGACGCGGGGTTGGCTGCAGGTATTGACCGATGGTCAGGAAATCCACATTGGCCGCGCGCAGGTCATCCATCACTTGAAGGACCTCCCCTCTGTCCTCTCCCAATCCCACCATGATGCCAGATTTGGTAAAAATATTAGGCTCTATCACCTTGGCATCATTAAGTATTTTCAGAGAATTGAAATAACGCGCACCGGGACGAATTGTCGGATAAAGCCGGGGTGCGGTTTCTAAATTATGATTGAATACGTCAGGTTTGGCGCGGACAACTGCTTCAGCTGCACCTTCCTTGTTTAGGAAATCCGGGGTCAGAACTTCAACCGTCGTACCCGGCGCCGTCACCCGCATTTGCTCAATGCATTTAACGAACTGCGATGCCCCGCCATCGGCCAGATCATCCCGATCCACCGATGTAATTACCATGTGATTGAGGCCGAGTTTCTTGGCTGTAATCGCCAGGTTTTCAGGTTCCAATGGATCAACGGGTCCAGGCTTGCCAGTAATCACATTGCAGAACGCACAGGCGCGGGTGCAGGTATCGCCCAAGATCATCACCGTCGCGTGCTTCTGCTCCCAGCATTCGCCGATGTTCGGGCACGCGGCTTCCTGACAAACCGTATGCAGATTGTGTTCCTCAATCAGGGCCTTCGTTTCGATATACCCCTTGGACGTCGGTGCCTTAACCCTGATCCACGCGGGCTTACGCGGCGTTGGGGACTCCGGGTTCTTTTGCTTTTCTGGATGCCGGAGGGTTTGAACTTTTGTCATAGGATGCCTGATATTGTGTTAGTGCCAAGATGGCTAGGTGGTTGAAATGTCATAACGCACCCAATTCGTCACCGTCGTTACCTTATCATATAATTTACGAGCGGTCGTATTATCGCGGTCTGTTAGCCAATAAACGCGATACCAATTTTCTTCCGTCGCTTTTTGACTTAAGGTCTCAATCAAAGCCCGACCCGCGCCTAAATTTCTGGCTTTCTCAGCTACAAACAAGTCCTGAAGGTAGCAGACAGGTGCCTTTGTCCAGGTGCTTGCGTGAAGAATATAATGCTCGATCCCGATAACACCAAGTTCACGGTCCTCGGCAATCAAGCAATTCATCGGTTCTGATGGATCAAGCAACCGCGCCCAAGTGGCTTTGGTAATTTCATCAGAGATTTCAGCGCCATAGAACTTTATGTACCCTTTCCACAAAGGGTGCCAAGCGTCTTCGTCAGCAGCACTCGCAGGTCGAATGATGAAATCAGACATTAGAAATGAACAGCACGACCATAAGCATCCAGCACCGACTCATGCATCATTTCTGACAATGTCGGGTGTGGGAAGACGGTTTGCATGAGTTCGACTTCTGTTGTCTCCAAGGTCATCGCGACCGCGTAGCCCTGAATGAGCTCCGTTACCTCTGTCCCAATCATGTGCGCGCCCAGGAGTTCACCGGTTTTGGCATCAAACACGGTTTTGACCAAGCCTTCGGCCTCCCCGAGAGCAATCGCCTTTCCGTTGCCCATAAAGGGGAACCGTCCAACCCGGACTTCATGGCCAGCGTCTTTTGCGGCGGCTTCTGTCAGACCGACACTTGCGACTTGAGGATGGCAGTAAGTACATCCCGGAATTCGGCTGGTATCCAATGGATGGGCGTCTTTTTGGCCGTTAATGCGATCAATGCAGTACATGCCTTCGTGACTCGCCTTGTGAGCGAGCCATGGTGGGCCTGTTAAATCACCGATGGCGTAAACTCCAGGCTCACCCGTGCGGCAGCGGTCATCAATTACCACATGCGTGCGGTCGACTTCGACTTTGGTGCCTTCAAGGCCTAAATCCTCAACGTTGCCGACAATGCCGACAGCGAGAATGACGCGGTCCACAGTGATGTCAGTGCTCTTGCCGCCCTGCTCAACCGTCGCCGTGACGTTATTTTTACCTTTTTTCAAGGTCTTAACCGTGGCTGAGGTCATGATGTTCATGCCTTGAGCCTTAAAGGATTTTTCTGCAAAGTCTGAAATTTCTGCATCTTCAACAGGCAAGACCCGGTCCAACACCTCAATAACTGTGACCTCGGCCCCAAGTGTCCTAAAGAAACTCGCAAATTCGATACCGATCGCACCAGAGCCCACAACCAACAGAGATTTCGGCATGATGTCTGGGACCATTGCCTCTTTGTACGTCCAGACTAATTTGCCGTCGCCTTCCAATCCCGGCAAAGACCGAGACCGTGCGCCCGTCGCCAAAATGATATGCGTGGCTGAGAGCAGGGTTTCCTTACCGTCTTTTTCAACGGAAACTGTGGCCGACCCCTTGAGTTTCGCATGACCGTCAATCACCGTAACTTTGTTCTTCTTCAACAGGTGCCCAACGCCGCCCGAGAGCTGCTTTGCCACCTTCCGGGAACGATCCACAACCTTCTTGAGGTCGAAAGATAACCCTTTGATTTCCAGCCCATATTCCTTGGCGTGTTCGGCGTTGCGATAGACTTCCGCCGTGCGCAACAAGGCCTTGGTCGGGATACATCCCCAGTTGAGGCAAATCCCGCCCAAGTGCTCGCGCTCGACCACACAGGCTTTCATACCGAGTTGGGCGGCGCGGATGGCTGTGACGTAACCGCCAGGGCCACCACCAATTACGATAACGTCGAATTTTTTTATTTCGGCGGGCATAATATCCCTCCTTTAAAGCATCATGGTCAGTGGGTCTTCAACAAAGCCTTTGAACGCTTGCAGGAACTGTGCACCCACAGCCCCATCAACCGAGCGATGATCGCACGACAACGTCACCGACATAACGGTTGCAATGGCCAAGGCGTTGTCCCGCACGATGGGTTGTTGAGAGCCTGCCCCAATGGCCAGAATAGCAGACTGTGGGGGATTGATGATGGCGGCGAACTCCTTCACCCCGAACATGCCGAGATTAGAGATCGTGAAACCACCACCCTGGAATTCCTCTGGAGCCAGCTTGCCGTCGCGAGCCCGGACCGCGAGGTTTTTCATTTCGTTGGATATATCAGCGAGTCCTTTGGTGTCGGCCTTGCGCACGATCGGTGTAATCAGTCCATCCGGTGTCGCAACTGCAATTGAGACATCGATATCATTGAACAAGCGAATGGCTTCTTCGCTCCACGCGGCATTCGCAGCGGGTACTTTTTTCATTGCCAAAGCCACCGCGCGAATAACGAAATCGTTAACCGAAATTTTGTATGCGCCATCGCCTTCAGGGGAACGACCATTCAAATCTTTTCGCAATTCCAATAACTTATCCAACTCACAGTCCACAGTTAGGTAGAAATGTGGAATCGTGGTCTTGGCTTCCAACAAACGTTGCGCAATAACGCGGCGGACGTTGTTGTTGGGCACTTCGGTGAAGCTGCCGGCAGGTAATGGGGCTGCTGGTGCGGGGGCGGTGGAAACAGGTGCCGGTGCGGTAGCGGCTGATTTTGGTGCTGCACCGCCAGACAAAGCTTTCTCGATATCAGCCTTCACAATTCGCCCATTTGGGCCAGAACCTGTGACTTGGCTTAAGTCCAGACCCTCGATCTCCGCCATACGTTTTGCTAAGGGGCTGGCGATCACTCTGTCGCCGCTGCTTGCGGCCGGAGCTGCTTGAGTTGGCGCCGGTGCGGGTGCTGGAGTCGCAGCAGGTGCAGGCGTTGCTGCTGGTGCAGGAGCAGCCGGAGCCGCAGGCGCTGCATCCAAAGCGGAAGCGTCCTCGCCTTCTTCCAAGATCAACGCAATCGGCGTGTTGACCGCAACATCGGCGGTCCCGTCCGCTACCAAAATTTTACCAAGGGTGCCTTCGTCAACCGCTTCGACTTCCATCGTTGCCTTATCGGTTTCGATCTCGGCCAAGACGTCGCCGCTTTCGACCGTATCGCCTTCTTTTTTATGCCATTTTGCGAGAGTCCCCTCGGTCATGGTGGGGGATAGAGCTGGCATGAGAATAGAAATGGGCATGGTTTTGTCCTTAATTAGCGATAACAAACGGCCTTGGCCGCTTGGACCACTTCATCTGCGCTGGGAAGCGCCAATTTTTCCAAGTTTGCTGCGTAGGGCATGGGCACGTCCTTACCGGCAACCCGGGCCACCGGCGCGTCCAAATCATCAAACGCCTTCTCCATGATTTGGGCGGCAACTTCGCCGCCAACACTGACCATCGGATAGCCCTCTTCTACTGTTACCGCTCGATTGGTCTTCCGGACTGACGTCAGCACGGTCTCCATATCCAACGGTCGGATGGAGCGAAGGTTGATCACTTCCGCCTCAATCCCCTCTCCCGCCAGAGCAGCCGCAGCATCTAACGCGTACTTAACGGCGTATCCGTAGGCGACCAAGGTGACGTCACTCCCAGACCGTTCGATCTTCGCCAAGCCAATCGGCACGGTAAAGTCGGGATCGTCAGGAACATCAAAGGTCTCGCCATAGAGGATTTCATTTTCCAGCACGACGACCGGGTTCGGATCGCGAATTGCCGATTTCAGCAATCCCTTCGCATCCTCCGCAGAATAAGGGATAACAACTTTCATACCCGGAATGTGAGCATACCAAGCGGCGAAACACTGAGAATGCTGCGCGCCAACCCGGGATGCGGCACCATTCGCACCGCGAAACACAATAGGACAGCCCATTTGGCCACCGGACATGTAGTTGGTCTTGGCCGCAGAGTTGAGAATTTGATCCAATGCCTGCAAGGCGAAGTTGAACGTCATGAACTCGACAATAGGCCTGAGCCCACCGAAAGCGGCACCAACGCCAAGCCCGGTAAAGCCGTGCTCAGTAATCGGCGTATCGACAACCCGCTTCTCGCCGAATTCATCCAGCAGACCTTGGGAAATCTTATACGCACCTTGGTATTGCGCAACTTCTTCGCCCATCAGGAAGACATTTTCATCGTTGCGCATTTCTTCTGCCATGGCGTCCCGCAAGGCTTCGCGAATGGTGATGTTGACCGTCGGGCCGTCGTAGGATGATTCAGTCGGCGCAACGGCGACCGGTGCTGTTGCGACTGCCGCAGGAGCAGAAGGTTCTGGGGTAGCAGTGGCAGGGGCCGGTGAAGCAGATCCAGCACCTTCGAGCGCGCTGGCGTCTTCGCCTTCTTCCAAGATCAGTGCGATGGCGGTATTCACCGGCACATCCGCCGTCCCATCACCGATGAGAATTTTGCCAAGCGTGCCTTCGTCAACGGCTTCGACTTCCATGGTGGCTTTATCAGTCTCAATTTCAGCCAACGCATCACCACTAACGATGCTGTCGCCTTCTTTTTTGAGCCATTTCGCCACAGTACCTTCGGTCATTGTCGGCGAAAGTGCGGGCATTAGTATTTCTATAGGCATGTCAGATATCCTCGCCCTTAAGCTTCAATGAGAATGTCGGTGTAGAGTTCGCTCGCATCAGGCTCTGGGCTCTGTTGCGCGAAATCAGCCGACGTCATCACCAGGGATTTTACCTCTCGGTCCATTTCCTTCAGCTTGTCTTCATCGATCAATTTATTGTCGAGCAGCAAGCCCCGAAGATTATCAATCGGATCACTTTCACGGCGCATTTTGGTGACTTCTTCCTTGGTCCGGTATTTCGCCGGGTCAGACATTGAATGCCCACGATACCGATAGGTTTCCATTTCTAAGATATACGGTCCTTTTCCACTGCGGCAGTGGTCCAACGCCTTTGCGCCAGCTTCTTTTACTTCTTGCACGTCCATGCCGTTAACCTTCAGGCCAGGAATGCCGTGCGCCTTACCCCGCTGATAAAGTTCCGTATTTGATGTATGGCGTTCGACCGAGGTGCCCATGCCGTATTTATTGTTCTCAATCACATAAATAACCGGCAGCTTCCATAGTTGGGCCATGTTGAACGATTCATAGACTTGGCCTTGGTTTGCAGCACCATCGCCGAAATAGACCATGTTGCAGTTGCCGTCGCCTTTGTATTTGTGAGCAAAAGCAAGGCCGGTCCCAATGGGAACCTGCGCCGCCACAATGCCGTGCCCGCCATAGAATCGTTTCTCCGCACTGAACATGTGCATGGAGCCGCCTTTACCCTTGGAATATCCGCCAATACGGCCGGTCAGTTCCGCCATGACGCCATTCGCCGTCATTCCGCAGGCCAACATATGAGCGTGGTCACGATAGCTTGTGATGACTGAATCGCCTTCAATGGCCGCCGCTTGCATACCAACAACGACGGCTTCTTGACCGATGTAGAGATGGCAAAAACCACCGATCAGTCCCATGCCATACAGCTGTCCCGCCTTTTCCTCGAAACGGCGGATCAGGAGCATTAGACGATAATATTCTATGAGTTCTTCCGGTTTGGACCGGAGTGCGGGCTTGGAAACTTTTTTCTTCTTGGGAGACGATTTCGCCCCAGATTTCGACGCAGCCTTTGCCATGCCACTCCCTCCTGCGAATGATTTTTAATTGGGGGTAATGTATAGCGAAAGCGCAAAATGTTCAAGTCGATTTTACAATCGCAACTGTTTGTTTTTAAACGATTATTTTTTAGTTAACTGCAATACAGTTTAGATTATTACCATCCAAATCCTTACTCTGCCGCTTGCATCGCAGCTTCGGCATCAGCAAGGCTCAAACTCATTTCTGCGAGCTTTTCGAAGACTGTACGCCGCCAACGGACTTCTGCCGTGGCTGATTCCAAAAGTTTTTCATAAAGGTCCGGCGTACGACGCTTTACCAAGCGGAATCTGTTCTCATTCATAAAGTAGCTGTCGAGTGCAATCGAGGGCGCTTTGCTGTCCAACTGCATGGGTTTTTGACCAGCCGTTAAGCGCCGTGGGTCGTAGCGATAGAGCATCCAATAGCCAGACTCGACCGCCATTTTCATTTGATCGAGTTCATTGGCGAGGTCGTAGCCATGCTCAATACACGGCGCATTAGCAATGATCAGGGATGTCCCCTCAAAACTCGACGCTTCTGTAACGGCCTTCATCAGCTGAGAATCCGACGCACCAAATGCGACGGAGGCAACGTAAACATGGCCATAACTGATCGCCATTAACCCCAAATCCTTCTTCGGCAAGGATTTGCCGCCGGTGACGAACTTCGCAACGGCTCCCATGGGGGTGGCTTTTGATTGTTGGCCGCCGGTGTTTGAGTAAACCTCTGTATCCAGGACCAGGATGTTGACGTTTTTGCCAGACGCTAATACATGGTCGAGCCCGCCGGAGCCAATGTCATAGGCCCAGCCGTCACCACCCATAATCCAGACATCTTTCCGAACCAAATAATCAGCAAGCTCAGAAAGTCGGCCGGTACTATCGGGTCCCAGCTTATCCTTCACAGCTTGAACCCGTGTTCGTTGTTCTTGGATATCAGTTTCGGTGAGCTGCTCTGCCTCTAGGATGGAGTCAGTTAGGTCTTCCCCAACGGTGTCCTTTTTCTCCAGCAGTGCTGCCCGCGCCTGTTCAACGTGCTTATCCAAGGCGAGCCTGAAGCCGAGACCGAATTCAGCATTGTCTTCAAACAGGGAATTAGCCCAAGCAGGCCCACGGCCTTGGAGATTCTTGGTCCAGGGGGTTGCCGGCAAGTTGCCGCCAAAGATAGACGAGCAGCCCGTGGCATTGGCGATCATCGAGCGATCCCCATACATCTGCGTGATGAGCTTGATATACGGGGTCTCACCGCACCCTGAACAAGCACCTGAGAATTCAAACAAGGGCTCGGCGAACTGGGTCAGCTTCACATTAGGCTTGAGCTTCGTGCGATCAATCTCGGGTAAATTGAGGAAAAACTCCCAATTCTTATGTTCTTCCTTCACCAACGGCGGTTGTGGCATCATTTCGAGGGAAAGGCGGTCAGGATTTGCTTTATCCTTACCCGGACACACACGCACACAGAGCGTGCAACCCGTACAATCCTCCGGCGCAACTTGAACCGTGTAGGCCATGTTGTCGCCGAATTCCTTGCCGCGGTTTTTCATCGACTGAAACGTCTCAGGCGCATCCGCCAACACATCTTCACCATAAGCCTTCACGCGGATCGCCGCATGAGGGCAGACCAGAGCACACTTGTTGCATTGAATACAAAGTTCCGGAATCCACGTCGGGATTTCCTGCGCCAAATTGCGTTTTTCCCACTTGGTGGTGCCCACCGGCCAGGTGCCATCAGCTGGCAACGCACTGACCGGCAGCATATCACCCTTCCCCGCGATCATCATTGCCGTCACTTGCTTAACAAAATTAGGCGCATGATCGGGGACAATGGGGGGGAGATCCTCGTGACTCAGGTGTCCCCGTAGGTCCATCAGATGCAGGTGATCCAGCGCTTGATCCACGGCGTCATTGTTCATATCGACGATATGATGGCCCTTAACGGTATAGGTGCGCCTGATCGCAGTTTTAATATGATCAATTGCCTCATCTTTGGGGATGATACCGGAAATCGCGAAGAAACAGGTCTGCATGATGGTATTGATGCGCCGTCCCATGCCAGTTGCGAAGGCAACCATGTGAGCATCAACGACATAGACTTTCAGGTCTTTTCGAATGATTTCTTCCTGCACATTCCGGGGCAATTTATCCCACGTATTCTCTTTACCATGCGGCGAGTTCAGCAGCAGGGTTCCACCGTGCTTGGCATATTTCAGCACATCCACCTGCTCCAAGAAATTGAACTGGTGACAGGCGACGGTATCAGCCTCCGCGATCAAATAGGCTGACCGAATTGGATTGGGGCTCACCCGCAAGTGAGAAATGGTCATCGATCCCGCTTTCTTCGAATCATAGACAAAATACCCTTGGGCATAGTTATCTGTGTTTTCCGACAGGATTTTGATGGAGTTCTTATTGGCGCCAACTGTTCCGTCTGAGCCCAAACCAATGAAGACAGAACGAATGACTTCATCCCCTTCCGTGCTGAATTCTTCATCTACATCAAGGGACAAGCGCGTCACGTCATCGATAATGCCGACGGTGAAATGAGTTTTGGGCTTATCCTTGGCGAGTTCATCGAAGACTGCCTTGGCCATACCAGCGGTAAACTCCTTGGAACTGAGGCCATAACGCCCGCCAATTACGGTCGGGAAGTCTGCTTCCCTAAGTCCCTCTGCCTTCGCTTGGGCCAAGGCCGTGACGATGTCTTGGTACAAAGGCTCTCCCAGTGCACCATGTTCTTTGGTCCTGTCCAAAACACCAATGGCCTTCACCGATGCGGGCAAAGCGGCGGCGAAGTGCTTTAACGAGAACGGGCGGAACAAATGCACCTTGATCACGCCCAGCTTTGCGCCGCGTTGGTTCAGATAGTCTACGGTCTCATGCACAGTCTCACCAGACGAGCCCATGGTTATAATCACTCGATCAGCGTTCTCTGCACCAAAATATTCGAATAATTTGTACGACCGCCCAGTGATCTCAGCAAACCGATCCATTTCGCCCTGCACAATGTCAGGGCACTCAGCATAATAGGGATTTCGTGATTCCTGCATCTGGAAGAAGGTGTCTGGATTTTGCGACGTGCCACGCACGACCGGATCATCCGGAGTCAGAGCGCGTTTGCGATGGGCGGCGATCAAGTCCGGGTCCATCATTTTGCCCAATTCTTCGTCATGCAGGTATTCAAGTTTATCGATTTGATGGGACGTACGGAAACCATCGAAAAAATGCATAAAAGGGACACGTGCCCGTAATGTAGAAGCCTGACCAATACAGGCCATATCTTGCGCTTCTTGAGATGAACCAGACGCCAGCATGGCCATACCTGTCTGGCGGCAGGCCATTACGTCTGAATGATCGCCAAAGATCGACAGCGCGTGGGTTGCGATGGTGCGCGCTGTTACGTGCATGCAGAATGATGTCAGCTCGCCAGCAATTTTATAGAGATTCGGGATCATCAACAGCAAGCCTTGGGAGGCCGTAAACGTTGTCGATAAAGCACCGGTCTGTAGCGCACCGTGTACGGCACCGGCAGCCCCTGCTTCCGATTGCATTTCAACAACTTCGGGCGTAATACCCCAGAGGTTCTT
Organism: Rhodospirillaceae bacterium; assembly: GCA_018660465.1. NCBI lineage: Bacteria > Pseudomonadati > Pseudomonadota > Alphaproteobacteria > Rhodospirillales > Rhodospirillaceae > Rhodospirillaceae bacterium. Next base: position 93,211 of record JABJKH010000072.1, on the reverse strand, counting down.
TTTGCCTTGTACCGACCATTCTTCCGATAGCTCCCCCATCACCGCGGACGGTGTAATAGGATAGATCGCAATGACTTCGCTGGTTCGATAGGCAACCGAGGCAGCAGCCTCATTACCATCGACAGTGATCTTACGTTTCTCAACCATAGCACCCCACAATTCATCCGGTTTTGATAGGACTGTATTATTTAATTCTAAATATCGTACGGACCTCCGATATGATCTCCGTCAATTTTGCGGAGCGATAATCAAGAATATAGTGTACGCGAATACCCCCCAATTCTCCAAATTCAAGTTGGCCACAATTTCGTGATCACACAAATTACAGATATTATATATCTACTAGTAGAAAACCCCATAAATAATCAGGTTTTTTCCACAGGCTGCATTCATGACTTTGCAATCCAATACATAGCAAAACGTCAGTATTAGATAAGGATTTTAGTCTATATTTTGTAAGATTACTTCAGATACTTGATTTAGGCCGTGGGCGAGATATCCGCCCAATTAAGTTAAGAGGAGTTGATTATGGGAAGTTGGGATGATGTCTTCGGCGCAAACGCGGCAACGGTGAGTAAATTCGGCCCAAACCTTCAGATTTGACCGAAACACCAATCGATCAAGCCTTCTACGACGATTGTGAGAACGTCATTCTAAAAGCACTTTCTGGTCGCATTGCCCGCAAGGCCCGCACGACTGTAACTGATGATACACTAGAGCAAGTAGAAGCGGTGTATGGACACCCCACCGCGAAGGGTACAGTACCGGATACATTCATCGACTTTATTGCTTATAACGATGAATTATATGCTTTGAATTTTGCGCTTTCGACGGTGCTTTATCGTCCATAGGATGATTAGTCAGACCTAACGACGCTAATTGGCGTGTAAGAAACGATCTCCGAATTAGCTGCGCTTTTTATTTCAAGTGAGCTGTCCAGCATAACCACGATATCGTCAGCGTAGCCATAGTTCAGCATCACCCGTGCGCGCTCTTCCAGCATGTCAGGATCTAGGCTTTCCGGGTACAACAGTCTGACCCTTTGGGCCAAAGCCATGCGCGTTTTATGAATATCAGCATGAGCCAGTTTGGTGCTTTCTACGGTCTGCGTCAGATGGCGAAGCGCGATCAAGCCGCGGTCACCGTGAAGCACATGGTAGCCAAAATACATGACAAACGAGATACCGATAACCGGCCCGATGACATGGTGTGCCCGTGCACGAAGTTCTTGAATTAGCCCCATAGAATCAACCTGTTAAAAGCCTCCCCAGGCTTTGCAGGACCATTAGGACGTGGAATAGGTTAATAAATCATTAGGATTTGATTTATCGGATCACTGCCTTGGTCTATCGAACGACAGAACGGCCCGCAAACCCTGCTGAGGTGTCCAATTCCTGCTCAATTCTGATCAACTGGTTGTATTTTGCCAGTCGATCTGACCTGGACAACGACCCGGTCTTGATTTGCCCCGCATTGGTGGCAACTGCGATGTCGGCGATGGTCGAATCCTCGGTTTCACCCGAACGATGAGATATCACTGATGTGTACGAAGCCTTATGAGCCATCTCGACGGTCTCGAGAGTTTCCGAAAGCGTGCCGATCTGATTGACCTTTATCAGAATTGAATTGGCGACCCCCTGAGATATGCCATCTGCCAGGCGCTTTGGATTGGTCACAAACAAATCATCGCCAACCAGTTGAACTTTGTCACCGATGGCTTCGGTTAGGGCTTTCCAACCCTCCCAATCGTCTTCATCCATGGCGTCTTCGATAGAAATAATCGGATAGCGACTAACGAGGTCTTCGTAATAGGCGACCATCGCGCCCGCATCCAAAGATTTTCCTTCGCCAACCATTTCGTATTTGCCGTCCTTGAAGAACTCGCTGGAAGCAGCATCAAGAGACAGAAAGATGTCATCACCTGGTTTATAACCAGCCTTTTCAATAGATTTCATAATGAACCCCAATGCATCGTCGGCACTGGACAAACCTGGCGCAAAGCCGCCTTCATCACCGACATTGGTGTTGTGCCCGGCGTCCTTCAAGCCTGACCTTAGAGAATGAAAGATTTCAGCGCCAATCCTGACGGCATCTGCCAAATTATCCGCGCCAACCGGCATAATCATGAATTCTTGAATGTCGATGGGGTTATCGGCATGTGCACCACCATTGACGATGTTCATCATCGGCACCGGCAACATATGCGCGAACGAGCCTCCGATAAACTGATAGAGCGGCAAACAGGCTTCATCCGCTGCGGCACGCGCAACTGCCAAACTAACACCCAACATCGCATTCGCGCCAAGTCGCGCCTTATTCTCCGTCCCGTCCAGATCAATCATCGTGCGATCAATGAGGAGTTGCTCTTCCGCGTCCATTCCAGAAATCGCATCAAAGATCTCACCGGTTACCGACTCAACAGCCTTTAGCACCCCTTTGCCGCCGAAGCGCGCCTTGTCGCCATCGCGAAGTTCTACCGCCTCATGTTTCCCTGTCGATGCACCGGACGGCACGGCGGCCCGTCCGAGAGTCCCTGTTTCCAGAACAACATCCACTTCAACCGTGGGATTGCCGCGGGAATCTAGAATTTCTCGTCCGATGATATCGACAATAGCAGTCATGATTTTAACGCCTCTCTGGTTTGCTTAATAAGCGGTCTTTCGGTTGGCCGCACTCATACCCTACCGACGATATGCATACCAGAAAAATTCCGAATTTTGACTAATTGAAAATTCTATGCCGCGGAGAAATAGCGGATACGCTGGATTTATTATTTATGAATTTCTATTGCTCACGGAATTGGATACCTGACGCGAAAATGCCGCTGCTTCTTCCGATTCAGAGAATGCTAAATGAATTGAACTCGCCATTGGTTTCAATAGCTTAATGTCTTTTTTAATTGCACCTTGGTCCTCAATACAAATCTTATTCAGCAACTTGATTAAGGAATCACAAAGCTCTGTCACATGGGCATAATCTGTTCCGGCGACACGCTGGCCCGCATCCCTGGACGCCTTTAATATATCTTCGAACAAGCCATGCGCCTCATCAGCGAATCCATGCTTTTCCAGAATTTCGGCAATCCCGTTGGTCAGCATGACGATTTTCTCGGACAGCCGCGACATCTTCAATCGGTTGATCAATTTTGTCGCATTGGCAATATCCTCGAACATGGAACGATATCCGATCCCCTTTGACTTGGACTTAAGCGTATGGGGCACGTCTATTGGCTCCGCGCCGATGCCATCAGTCGGCATTGCCGACGGACGCACCGGACCAATGTAATTTGCTGTCACCAAAAATTGGCGCTTTTTATTCATAACTTCGGTGATGCATTTAACCAAATGAGTCGTTGATAAGGGCCGTGATAATATCGCATCAACGCCAGACGCTTCCAATTCAGCCATCACTTCTTTGGATGAATCAGATGATATCCCAATGATCGGTAAGAATGGATTTCCAGAAATTTCGTCATTGCGAAGCCGCCTAACAAACTCACTCAATGTACCATCTGGAAGCTCTGTCTCAGATATAATCATATCCGGTTCGCGAATCCGGAATTTGTCTCGAACTTCACGAAAAGATCCGGCAAAATCAAACTCAGGATAGCCATAATTTTGAAGCGCGTCCTGCACACTCCGCCGCGCGTTGCTGTTGGGATCAACAACTAATATCTCTACTTTATTTAAGGTCAGGCTGCTCATATAGCGATCTCAAAACCGGGTCCCATGTTAGGATATCCCGTAGCCGTAATATTATCCCCAGGAATCGCAAACACTATACACCCGCCCAAACCCATGTACAGTTTAATTGGTATGTACTTTTGGCTTACGTCAAACTTAATTGAAAAAGTGTATAAGTTTAAATCCTTAAAGGACTGGATTTAGCGACATTATCTATCTGAACCAATACATCTAGAATCTCCGGTAATTGATTGAGATATATCATATTTGGCCCATCGCTTGGCGCGTTATCTGGGTCTTCATGGGTTTCCATAAAGACGGCAGCGACACCGATTGCCAATGCCGCCCGGGCAAGCACAGGAGCAAACTCTCGCTGCCCTCCAGACGTCGAGCCCTGCCCGCCCGGTTGTTGAACTGAATGGGTTGCGTCGAATACAATTGGACACCCTGTCTGCGCCATGATCGGTAAGGATCGCATGTCCGAAACCAAGGTGTTATAGCCAAAGCTGGCACCTCGTTCACACAGCAAAATCTGATCATTGCCGGTACTTTCGATCTTCTTCACCACATTGGCCATATCCCAGGGTGCCAGGAACTGCCCTTTCTTTACATTGAGGACTCGTCCGGTCTTACCGGCTGCCAATAACAAGTCAGTTTGGCGGCACAAAAATGCAGGGATTTGCAGAACATCCACAACCTCTGCCACCGCCGCACACTGTCCTGCATCGTGAACATCGGTCAAGGTCGGCACGCCAAATTCAGCTTTAATATCGGCAAAGATCGGCAATGCCTGATCGATTCCCAAGCCTCGGGGTGTATCGACACTTGTGCGATTGGCTTTGTCGAACGAGGTCTTATAGATCAGTCCAATCCCAAGCTTATCCGTTATCTCTTTTAACGTTCCTGCAGTCTGCATTGCATGGCCGCGACTTTCCATCTGACACGGCCCGGCAATCAGGACGAACGGCAAGTCATTCCCGATGGAGACATCGCCAACAGTTATGTGGCGGGGAGTGGTCATGTTCTTAAACCAATCTAGACTGTTGCACCGCCGCCCCAATAAACGACGTAAAGAGCGGATGGGGCTCAAACGGTTTTGATTTCAGTTCCGGGTGATACTGGACCCCGATAAACCAAGGATGATCTGGAATTTCAACGATCTCTGGCAAGGTTCCATCCGGCGACATGCCGGGGAATTTTACGCCAACTTTTTCCAAACGCTCCATGTAGTTCGCGTTGACTTCATAGCGATGACGATGGCGCTCGTTGATGGCACCCGTTTGATAGATGTCATAAACCCGGCTTCCCTTGGTAATTCTAGCGTCATAGGCTCCTAAGCGCATGGTTCCCCCCATGTCACCGTCTGCGGCCCGACGTTCGATATCACCTTTGCGCATCCATTCGGTCATTAATCCAACGACAGGTTCTTTACACTCACCAAATTCCGTCGATCCGGCGTCCTTGATGCCAGCAACATTTCGCGCAGATTCAACCACCGCCATCTGCATGCCGAAGCAAATACCAAAATAGGGAACATTGTGCTCACGGGCAAAGCGAACGGCTTCTATTTTTCCTAATGAACCGCGCTCTCCAAACCCTCCTGGAACTAAAATTCCATGTACATTTTCAAGATGAAAAACCGCATCTTCGCTCTCAAATATTTCTGAATCAATCCAGTTCAATTTAACCCGAACATTGTTAGCGATGCCGCCATGAGTCAGGGCCTCAGCCAACGATTTATAAGCATCCAGGAGCCCTGTATATTTGCCCACCACGGCGATAGTGACTTCGCCATCAGGCTTGGTCGCACGCTCAATGATATCAAACCAGCGACTTAGTTTGGGTGCCGGAGCATCAATGCGAAAATGATTACAGACCTGGGCATCCAATCCTTCTCGGTGATAACTGACCGGCACTTCGTAGATGCTGCCGACGTCAAGGGCTGGGATCACGGCTTCTTCTCGAACATTACAGAACAGAGCAATCTTACGGCGCTCGGACTCAGGAATTTCGCGCTCTGCGCGACACAACAACACATCCGGCTGAATTCCAACACTCAGCAGTTCTTTGACCGAGTGCTGTGTCGGTTTGGTCTTTAGCTCCCCTGCCGTTGGGATATAGGGCAAGAGTGTCAGATGCAGGTACATCGTCCTGTCTCGTCCCAACTGGTTGCCCAATTGCCGAATCGCTTCCAAGAATGGAAGACCTTCGATATCACCAACTGTGCCGCCAATTTCGCACAGCACGAAATCTTCGTCGGTTAAATCGCTGGTGACAAAATCCTTGATGGCATCGGTAACGTGGGGAATGACTTGAATGGTCGCCCCTAGGTAATCCCCCCGACGTTCCTTAGCGATCACGTCAGAATATATTCGCCCGGTGGTGACATTGTCGCTCTGGCGCCCGGCCACGCCGGTAAAGCGTTCGTAATGACCAAGGTCGAGATCAGTCTCAGCCCCATCATCTGTCACATAAACTTCGCCATGCTGATACGGGCTCATGGTGCCGGGATCAACGTTGAGATAAGGGTCTAGCTTTCGCAGGCGAACCTTAAAGCCGCGCGCCTGAAGCAGCGCGCCAAGAGCCGCTGATGCCAGTCCTTTTCCGAGTGAGGAAACCACGCCGCCAGTGATAAAAATGAATCGCGTCATGGACGTGCACTTTAATCCAAAATCAGGCTCTGACAAAAGAAAAGAGGCGGCAATTTTGCCACCTCTTTAAAAAATTTCGTAAAACCCCCAGAGTTCTGGGGAAGTCGTGGGCGTGTCCCCAAAAATTAATTTGCCAACGGCGCGCTCGGCCCGGTCGGTTTGGGTGCTTCTTGGACTGCTGGCTTCGGCGAATCGAGAATCGAGCCCTTTTTCGAGCTGTTCGATGCCAAGATCGCCAGGGTTAAACTGGTTGCAATAAACCCGACCGCTAAAATCGCCGTCGTCCGGGTCAACAGATTGGCTGTATCACGACCGGTCATGAAACCGCCGCCGCCGCCGCCACTGCCACCACCGATCCCAAGACCGCCGCCTTCGCTCCGCTGCAACAAAATCACCGCGACCATGGCAATCGCCAAGATCAGATGAATAACCAGAATAAACGTCTGCATATTGGATTATCCGCTAGCAGGAGCACACATCGCGCCCCCTTTGTTCTCATTTCACGTGGTATTTAGTCGTAAAGTTCCAGAATGGCTAGGGTGTTTTTAAAATTTAAAAATACAAGACGAGTGGATTCCGCCGTTAGTGATTAGGAACAACACTCCCCAATTGCCCAGAAATCGTCGGGCTTCAGGCTTGCGCCGCCGATTAATCCGCCGTCTACATCTGCTAAGGCCAATAATTCCATAGCGTTTTCTGGTTTCATAGATCCGCCATAAAGAAGCCGAGTTCCCTCCGCTTCATGAGCCCCAACAATTCCTGCAAGCTCTGCACGGATCAGGGCGTGAACCTCTTGCACTTCATCGGTCGTGGGGGTGCGCCCGGTTCCAATAGCCCAGACAGGCTCATAAGCCACCACAGAGTTAACCGCTGTTGCAACGGAGGGAACTGACCCCTGCACTTGCGTCCGCACCACATCAAAGGTTTTGCCTGCATCTCGCTCGGCTTCTGTTTCACCGATGCAGATCACAGCTTGTAGCCCCGCAGCGATAGCGGCTTCTGCCTTCGCTCTCACCAAATCATCGGTTTCGCCATGATCCGTGCGGCGTTCCGAATGCCCGACAATAACGAATTCACAACCAAGATCTTTAAGCATAGCCGGACTGATGTCCCCCGTGTGAGCCCCTGCTTCAGCTGTATGGCAGTCTTGTGCGCCAAGCGAAATCCCAGATCCAGATATCGTATCACCAATCGTCGAAACCAGTGTAAACGGCGGACAAACCAGCATATCAAAAGCCACGTCCCCGGCGTCGCTCCGCTTTGCGGCGAGTGCTGCGGCCAATGCTTTGCCATCGGCGACAAGGCCATTCATCTTCCAATTTCCCGCAATAAGGGGGCGTCTTGAGCTGCTCATTCGGTAGATTCCTTTTGACTAACCATTTAACGATTTACTTAGCATATGCCGCCCATCGGTCAAGCAATCCGCCAATTGTGAAATGGGGGCCTAAATTCGGTGTTGAGGGTTATCCCGCCCGCACTTATGATGCCGCGCGCGCCTGTACGTTTTTAAAGGGGTACATAAGGCGCTACACACCCTGGGTCTTAACTGAAATTACTGTGATACTGACATGCTAGAAGCCATTCGCAAACAAACCGGAGGAATAGTCGTCAAAGCACTTTTGGGGTTGCTGATTCTCAGCTTCGCCATTTGGGGCATTGGTGACATCGGCATGGGAGGCGATTCATCATCTGTAGCCGCGACCGTCGGTGACAGAGAAATAAGCCGCAACCGATTGCGCGACGAAGTTCAGCGTCGGCTAAACGAGTTCAGGCAATTGACCGGTCAAAACTTGACCGAAGAACAAACGCGCTCCATGGGCATCACCCGCGCGACATTGAACCAGCTGATCGACAGCACCCTGATTTCTCAAGGCGCGGGAAAGCTTGGGATTACCATCAGCAACGATCAAGTCGCTGAAGCCATCCGCGAGAGCAAACAGTTCAAAAGCGAACTTGGCACCTTTGATCGGACCCGCTTCACCCAAGCCATAAACAATTTAGGTCTCAGCGAGACCGGATACGTCGAATTGCTGCGTGGTGACATGGAGCGCAATCAATTTGTCTCGAGTCTGGCGTACGGCGTGGTCGCGCCGAAAAAGCTTACCAATGACCTTTATCGTCATAGAATGGAACAGCGCACGGCAGAAACAATTCGTATTCCCGATTCAGCCGCAACAGACCTGCCGAAGCCCGATGAAGCGACATTGGCAAAATTTCATAAAGATAAAGCCGCTCGCTTTACCGCTCCGGAATACAGAGCCCTCACCGTCATCAGCATGACCGCCGATGATTTAGCTAAGGAAATTGCTGTCAGTGAGGATGAAATTAAGTCTTCGTATGACCAACGCGCCCATGAATTCTCCGTCGCCGAACAGCGCGACATCATGCAAATGGTCTTCAGCGATGAGAAGACGGCGCAAAAGGCCGAAAAATTGCTGAGTGAAGGCCGGTCCTTTGAAGAGGTCGGTAAAGAAGTCGCCGGCCAAGATAAAGAGTCTCTCGGCTTTGGCTTCATGACCAAGGAACAAATGATGCCTGAATTGGCCGAATCTGCATTTGCGGTCGAGAAAGGCAAATCCAGCGCGCCAGTTAAGAGCCCGCTCGGATGGCACATCATACGTGTCAAAGACGTTAAGGAAGGCCGCTCTAAGACCTATGCCGAACTCAAAGATCGTCTGAAGTCCGACATTGCCCGGGAGAAGGCTTTGGATGGCTTGTTCGGTCTATCCAACAAGGTTGAAGATGAACTGGGTGGTGGGGCAACCTTGAAAGAAGCTGCTGACCGTCTCGGGCTTAAAATTCTTAAAATAGGTTCTGTTGATCGCTCTGGCAGCGATGCCAATGGTAAGCCCGTGCCCAACTTGCCGAAAGGCCAGTTCCTGAATGTTGCCTTCGAAACCCCGTTGGGCGACGACAGCCAAATGACCGAAGCCGGATCAGATGGGTATTTTGCACTAAAGGTTGATGGCGTAACGCCTGCGGTCCTTAGACCCCTGGACACTGTTCGCAAGGAAGTGACAGAGGCGTGGAACCAAACTCAACGGGCCGAAGGTGCGCGCAAAATTGCCGAAAAGCTGACCACCCAAATTAAAGGTTCCGGCACTGATATGGCCGCAGTCGCTAAGACCAACGGGTTTGAGTACAAGGAAAGAAAAGCCCTGCTGCGCCAACCGACACGTTCTCAAGATTCTCTGCCCCCTGTCCTGACTGGCAAGGTGTTTGAGATGGTCCCTGGCGAAGCTGCATTTGGGCGCGACGGGAATGGCTATATCGTTGCCCGCTTGAAGCAGGTTAAGCCCGCAGCACTTGGCGCAGACAAAAAAGCGCATACAGCCCTCGGCAACGACATTGCCGAGAGTATTCGTCAAGACTTGGTTCGGCAACTGGCTGATGGTCTGCGCAAAAGTTACGGCGTGACCATCAATACCCAGGCCCTTAACGCCCCCTTGTAAGCCATAATAGTATAATGAGAATACAACCCGACATCGGTTCCTTTCGGAGCACCTATGAGGCTGGAAAACCGCAGGTCGCATGGGTTGTGTTGGGTGCTGACTTAGAAACGCCCGTGTCGGCCATGCTGAAATTGGCGCGCGACAAGCCGAACAGTTTCTTACTTGAATCCGTCGAAGGCGGCGCTGTTCGCGGGCGGTATTCATTTATCGGGCTGAACCCGGACCTGATCTGGCGCTGTTTTGGTGACAAGGCCGAAATCAATCGAGATGCGGAGAACAACACCGATACCTTTACCCCATGCGAAGGGCCTGTGACCGATAGCTTGCGCGATTTGGTAGCGGAATCACGGATTGATCTGCCAAACGGGCTTCCCCCTATGGCAGCCGGTTTGGTCGGCTATATGGGCTATGACACGGTGCGTTTGGTTGAGAAACTGCCGGACGACAATCCCGATACTCTGGGAACTCCAGACGGAATTTTCGTGCGCCCTACGGTCATGGCTGTGTTCGATACCATTGAAGACGTCGTAACTGTCATCACCCCTGTCCGGCCTCGCGAGGGCTTGGATGCGGCGCAGGCCTATGCGGATGCTGAAAAGCGCCTGGCCGACATCGTCGCGGATTTTGAAGCCAGCCTGCCCCATGGACGTTTGGAAATGAGCACTGAAGCACCGGCGTTAAATCCAGTTTCCAACATGCCCAAAGATGACTACTTCGCAATGATTGGGAAGGCTAAGGAATACATTCTGGCGGGCGATATTTTCCAGGTTGTGTTGGGCCAACGCTTCAGTGTGCCTTTCGATATGCCGGCTCTGTCTCTGTATCGCGCGCTTCGGCGGCTCAATCCGTCGCCTTTTTTATTCTTGCTAAATTTTGCTGATTTTTCAGTGGTGGGGTCCAGTCCTGAAATCCTGGTCCGAGTTCGTGACGATAAAGTCACCATCCGTCCTATTGCCGGTACTCGGCCCCGCGGCAAAGATCGCGCCGAAGACTTAGCACTTGAAGAAGATTTGTTGGCAGACCCAAAGGAACTGTCTGAACACTTGATGTTGCTTGACCTCGGCCGCAATGACGTCGGACGCGTGGCCAAGGTCGGTACGGTCAAGGTCACCGATCAAATGATCGTCGAGTACTATTCCCACGTCATGCACATTGTTTCCAACGTTGAAGGCGATCTGGACCCCGCATATGACTCAGTCAGTGCTCTGTTCGCCGGGTTTCCGGCAGGAACGGTCTCCGGTGCGCCCAAAGTCCGTGCCATGGAAATCATCGATGAACTGGAACCGCTCCGGCGCGGCATCTACGCGGGCTGCATTGGCTATTTCGGGGCGGACGGTCAAATGGACACCTGCATCACACTCAGAACAGCCATCGTCAAAGACGGCACCATGTATGTGCAAGCGGGAGGCGGCATTGTCGCTGATTCAGACCCAGAAGCCGAATTCCAGGAAAGCAGCAATAAAGCCAAGGCCTTGCTGAAGGCGGCAGAAGAAGCGGTTAAGTACCCCCTCGACTAAGGCTTTAAGCTCCCGGCCTTCCCCCTCCTCCATCTCCCACCAATGAGAACGGTGCCCAGAAGATGGGATGGGCGTAGCTGAAGACGACTTTATTGGTCTTAGGGTCGATGTAGCCTTCACCGTTGATCAAGGACACCATTGCGGCTTGCAAGGCCTGGGATCGAGACAGGTTTTTTTGGTCGGCCTGGCGTTTAAAAAGGTCCGTCGTCAAAGCCCGCGCACTGGTGGTTTCAACCGGCCAGTTCGACAGCAAGATCGCCCGAGTTCCTGCATAGAAGAAAGCCCGGCCAAGTCCGGAAAAGGCCTCGCCACCTTCTTCACCGGCGGCGGTGTTACACGCCGATAAGACAACCCAGTCAGCATCTAATTTGAGCGTGAGAATTTCACCCATGGTCAGCAATCCATCTTCCCGTGTTCCGGCTGTTAAGTTCGGCGATGAAAGTGCCAAGGCGGGTTGGGTCAAGCCGTTCAAGTCCAGCGGAATGAGACCGTGGGTGGCGAAGTGGAGCACTTTGTAGTCGGAGAGATTTGCCTGCTTGACGGCCTCCTCTGTTGCCCGAGTCCCTAAAAACACATCACGCTTTTGATCTGCCCTTAGTGCCTTAGCGACACTGACGACTTCTTCACCGGTATCAGGAAGCCGCGGCAACTTGGCCAATTCCGAATTGCCTACGCCGCGAGATTTGGGCGCACTGCGAAGATTTACGCGCCCGCCCCGCATCAATGCACCTCTCATGCTGGCAGCCACCTGAACCGATGCCGTTTGCTTCGCGGCGGTGGCTTGCTGGACACTGAAGTAAGGATCACCAAATCCGACGAACGCCCGCCGGGTTTTTGCCGCCGCTGGGCGTGCCCGAAGCGAGACAAGCGACGCCACCGATGGCAAAGCCGTTACCGTGTGGGTCTTCGCCAACCAGGGAATATTTTTATACTTGGCGAACAGCGCACCGGACTCTTTTGGAAGCCTGCTCGGTTTGGTCACAAATACCGAAAGCGGAATCTTGCTCAAGGATTTGTGGCTGACAACCAGTAAAGATTTAGCGTTTTTCCACCCTCTTCGCACGGGAGCCAACAAGGATTTATAGAGCTTGTGCGAAAGGGCCACGTTGAAGTCCGGTATTTTGCCCAATTCCCCGACACCTGGGTCTAAGGCTTCCCGCAAATCATCGACCATCTCGCCAATATCCTCTTTGCCGAGGGCGGCATTGGCGAAGGCGATGGGTCCGGTCTTCGGGACCGCCCAAACGTAGGCGTTCTTTTCGGTCAGGTAATATGAAATCAGAGCCTCGCCCGGAGCCAGACTTTTGCGCACGCTTTCAGGTGTCGGCGGCTTTGGCGCGATCAACTCGGTATAGCTCGGGAACTTGGTGGCGATTTCAGCTGTCAGCTTTTTGTTGTTCGCACGCAAAGCCTTGATGGCAGTCCTAAGTGAAGCAATCGACTTTGCGTCCTGTTGATCACCGGGGGCCGTAAGCGCGTTTCGCAAGATCGCAAATATACCGTCGATTTGCTTCTGGGTGTCCTGTTCCTCGCGGACCAACTTGGCAAGGGCTGGGGTGTTTGCAGCCGCACGGGCACCTGAGGCCGCGAGGGCGCTTTGCACGGAGCGGGAGCGACCGAAGTCGGATACCCGGAACGCTTCAGAGACAGCATCAAACCCTATTTGTGTAGCAGCCTTCCCGCCTTCGGCACTGCCCAGTAACTCCAAATAAGCATCCAGAATCGCCCCTAAGCGGAGATCACGCGCAGAAACCTTGCTGCGATCTTTCGCCGAGTCTTGGGCGCTCGTCAGTAAGACAGAAGTTGCGCCTCGGAATTCTTTCAGGGCTTCTGAAATCTTACCGTCATATAGCAACCCCATAGCAAGAAACCCCTGCGACTCGGCCGTTAGGTAGTTGGATTTCCCAAAGTTCTTGCTGCGTGCGGAAAATATGCTGCGTGCACCCGCGATACCGGGTTTAACACTGCCGGTACGGTAGCGCGCCCAAACTAAGCTAAGGTTATCACCCAACACTGAGCGCCGAGTCACCGCATCACGTTGAAGTGCTCGCTCAATCTTGTCATAAAAGCCAGCCGCTGCCTTCCATTCAGCTTGAGCCACAAGTGAATTGGCAACGAACGCCCGCGCATCCGACATGGTCTTGGTATCTTCTTCGGTACCAACGGTTTTGATAATCTTTAAGGCTTCCAGGGCCAGGGCTTCTGCATCCTCAAACCGGCCTTGCTCGAAAATTATACGGTGTAGACTTAGGATGTGCCTTCCCGCTTGCGAGGAAAATTTCCCCTTTGTTTTCAAAACACGGGACAGCCCGGCTCGCGAATCGATTTCAGCCTCAAGTAGCCTGCCCGCCCTTAATTTAAGTAAAGCACTTGTTTGCAAAGAATTATCCGCCCAATCAACATAAGTATCCTTGGACAAATGGCCTGCTATTGGTTTGTCGAGAAATTGGTCAATCATAGTTTGTGTGTTCTTACGCAGTTCTATCGCTTCCTCGAACTTTCCCTCGGCAGCCAACATAAGCGCGGCTATGCTGTAGCGAATCGCCGTCGCCGCCGGCATTCCTTTGCATGATGGTTGAGAACTTCCAGCACAAAAATCGACTGATCGGTCATTCCGCTCCTTTAGCCTCTCCAACCACTGTTTGGCTTGACCCATATCGCCAATTTGGCGATAGCTCATTACAATTCGCCCTAAAGTGCCGTGAGATAGGCGCTCCCGTGTGGCCTCTTCCACTTCGGCACGCCGAAGTGCGATTTTTAGCGCGTTGCGAAGATTGCCAGCATTATCTTCGGTGAAAGAGAGCTCTTGTAAGTATTGTCCCAAAGGGCCGCCATGCTTTTCAGCGAGGCTCACAGCTTTGCTAATATCGGCCAAGCGTTGTTTCAGACGTCCAACCTTTGAGGCAGCGAGCGATCGTTCGTAAAGAAACGCGGCAAGTTCAGTACCTCCAAGACCTTTAGGAGGAGAACGGTCGGCTGCGGCCCGCGCTTTTGCCGCCGCTGTAGGATCTGGCTTTTCCTTGTCCAGGATCGCCGTTATGTCTTCGATATTAGGAGGTGGTGGCGTAAATCCGCTGCGCTCAAAAGTCGCCGTGACTTTCTTTGCCTGCTCTAAATTAACGGTTTCGGGCTGCGCCTGAGACGCAGAATCGGTTTGACACCCTGAAACCAATGGCAACAAACAGACGGCTGAAACGAGAAAGAACTTTGCGTGCACGAAACCCTCCCCAATAAGATTTATCGGAAGCCGCTTGCCAACAGGCGCATCCGCAGAAAAATGAAAGCCCGCAGTCTAACCGTTGCAAAACAAGCAGCCACCAAGCAATAAAATCATACTAAGGTATGTGAATTAGTCGACTCATTTAGGTTTATAGGTTGAAAGACACAAGAGTTGGCAGTGAATATCCATGTGCGTCCCTAGCCGCCCTGCTCCACCTCGATCTTCGCTTCGCCAGGCTTGGTTTTGGGGACGTTGATTAAGATTTCTACGCGGCGGTTCTGGGCTCGATTGTCCGGCGTATCATTGGTGGTGAGGGGTCGACTGTCGGCGAGGCCTTGGGCTACGACTCTGTTCGCGGGTAAATTGTTGTTCCCAATTAGATAATGAACAACAGAAACAGCCCGTTCAGTCGATAGGCTCCAGTTGGACCGGAAGAGTTCGGTTGATATGGGGGCGTTATCCGTGTGCCCCGTGACAATGATTTCGCCTTTGCTTTGATTTAACATAACCGCAACTTTATCCAAAGTAGCCCTCATCCGGCTTGAGAGGTCCCGGCCACCGGCAGGAAAGGCTGTTTTGCTCGGAAAGCGCAGAACAACACCATTTTCGTCTTCCACCAATTGAATGACCGAGTCGTTGATTTCTTTTGTGAGGGACTCTTTAAGGGTTGATACAAGAGCGGCCTTGCGGCGTTCTCTATCCGCTTTGAGGGCGAGCAGTTCAGCATTTTGCCCCTCGCGGTCTAGTAAATCCTGTTCGCGCTGCTGAAGTTCATCGAGACTAAATGACGCTCCCGCCGCTTCGGGGTTATTGAAGGCTTCATTGATCTGACTCGCGTTCTTCGTGAACTTTCCAAGATCGACATCCGCAAACGACAACAGCAGGACAAACAGCGCGAACAACAGGGACATCAGATCAGCAAACGTCACCATCCATCGCGGCGCGCCGCTGCGCGCAACCTTCACTTTGGCTGGATTGGCCATGAAACCATCACTGGACATGACTATTTGCCACCTTTCCTCTTGCCGGTATAGGACCCCTTCCCGGCCGGACGTCTTTTTTCAGGTAGGAAGGGTTCAAGCACTTCTTCCATTTCCGTCGGGTTGGTCATTTGCTGAATTTGGAAAACGCATTCAATGATCAAGCCACGGGTTGTCTTTTCGACGTCGCTCTTTGCCTCCAACTTGTCAGCAATGGGCAGAGCGATCAGGTTGGCGATCAGCACCCCATACAGGGTGGTCAACAACGCCACAGCCATGGCCGGGCCAATGGTCGTCGGGTCGCTCATATTGGCCAGCATTTGCACAAGGCCGACCAAGGTTCCAAACATGCCGAAGGCAGGCGCGGCCTCGCCGATCGCAGCGTAGACCTTGGCACCCATTTCTTCTTGTTGGATGGAGCGGGCCATTTCGCGGGTCAAGATCATACGGATATAATCAAGGTCCCGACCGTCGGCGCACAACTGCACCCCTTGGGCAAAAAAATGGTTTTTAAGTTTTACGCCATCGAGGCTAACCAAACCGGACTTCCGTGCCCGCTTGGACATGGCAACGGCCTGATAAATGAAGTCACGGGGGTCGGTCTTGTCATTGGTGAATGCTGCTTTAATGCCAATTGGCAACGCAGTCATAAAGCCCGACATGGGAAACTTGATCATTGTCGCGGCAAACGTGCCGCCAAGAACGATCAAAATCCCGGGTAAATTAAGAAAAATCGAAAAATCGGACCCAGTTAGGATCGCCAGGGTCACAACCGAAACGCCGATAAATAATCCGGCTAGCGTTGCAAAATCCATTTGTTATCTCTTTAAAATAAGGGGTTCTCTATTCAATTATCGACCAAATGATATAGGCCCAGTAGAACGAGGGAAACAGTGCACCATCTAAAAGTATGCGTCAATTTAAACGCATTAGAATTTCAGAACCTGTGACGAACATCACACTAACCGAAATAACATCATATAATTAAGGTGTTAGAGCTATATAATCTCTCCATCGAGATCATAACGGCGGTCCGGGTCTTCAATCTCTAGAACCCAGAGATCAGGGTCGCGCCCTCTTTGGCGGTCGATATATGCATCTGCATCTTCTTCATTTACCAGCGTTTCACCAGTTCCTCTCATCCACGCTGGGGTGCCGTCGATGTTTCGAACCTGCGTTAAGACCTCACAACCCGCAGCTAAGCGATTGAGTTTCAACAATATTGCCCCAGCATCCGGGTCCCCCTTGTGCAATACAGCCACAGGGATAAACGCCTGATCGCATAACCGGACTTGAGCGCTGATCCAAAACCCTGATCGCAATCGATCTTTTTCCACCAATTCGCCTTTTTCTTGCGTGAGAAGCACTTAAGGACTAGTACCCACTTCAACAAATGTACAGGCCCCGATTACGCGTCTCATGGCACCGCCCTTAATTACCCTCAAAGATATTACCCTCGCGTTTGGCGAAACTCCCTTGTTCACGGGGGCTGAGCTGGCCATTCATGGTAATGACAGGATTTGTCTGGTGGGCCGTAATGGTGCCGGTAAATCGACCCTGTTGAAGGTGATCGCAGATATTAGTCAAGCCGACGGCGGCGAACGTTTTGTTCAGCCCGGCACCCAGATCGCCTATCTCCCGCAAGAACCAGATTTTGGAGGTTACGATACTGTCAGGGCGTTTGTGAATGAAGGGCTCGCGGATCAAGGACCTGATGCCGCCTATAAAGCTGATATCTACATGGAAGCCCTTGGAATCTCAGGAGACTTGGACCCCACAACGCTGTCAGGCGGAGAAGCCCGGCGCGCTGCCCTGGCGCGCGTTATTGCCCCTGAACCGGATATCTTGTTGTTGGACGAGCCAACCAACCATCTTGATATGCCGACCATTCAATGGCTGGAACAGGAATTGGCTGGCTACCGCGGCGCAATTGTCCTGATCAGCCATGACCGCCGTTTTCTCGAAACTCTGACCCGCACCACGTTTTGGCTCGACCGTGGTATTGTGCGCCGAATGGATGAAGGGTTTGGTCGGTTTGACGCCTGGTCCGAAGAAATCCTGACCCAGGAACAAACCGAAACAAAAAAGCTCGATAAGTTGATCGCCCAGGAAACTGTCTGGTCGCACCAAGGCATCACGGCCCGGCGTAAACGCAATATGGGCCGAATGCGGCGGCTACGAGACCTTCGACGCGACCGCGCGGCACAGATTTCAACGCCTGGACAGGTTAAATTGGCCGCAAAATCAGGTGAGTCGTCGGGTAAACTTGTGGTCGACGTTGAAGATATTTGCAAATCCTACGGCGACACTGTGATTTTGGATAAATTTTCAACTCGAATTCTGCGTGGCGATAAAGTTGGCATTATTGGCCCCAATGGTGCCGGCAAGACGACGTTGGTGCGGATCCTGCTGGGGGACCTTCCCCCCGATAGTGGAAAAATAAAACTAGGAACGAGCCTTACGCCTGTGTTTCTTGATCAGACCCGGAGCCAGTTGGACCCATCTAAATCTGTTTGGGACACGCTATGTGACCAAGGTGGGGATCAAGTTTTTGTCGGTGGTATCGGGCGACATGTGATTTCTTATTTGAAAGATTTCCTGTTTGCACCCAGTCAGGCAAAAAGTCCTGTTGGAAGTTTGTCTGGAGGAGAGCGGAATCGTCTTTTGCTGGCAAAAGCATTAGCCATGCCCTCCAACCTTTTGGTCTTGGATGAACCGACAAATGATCTCGATATTGATACCTTGGACATCCTTCAAGAAGTTCTATCGGACTATGATGGCACCCTACTTCTGGTCAGCCATGATCGTGATTTCCTCGATCGGATCGTCACCTCGACCATCTCTCTAGAAGGAGACGGTCAGGTTCAGGAATATCCCGGTGGATACAGCGATTACCTAACTCAAAGGCAAGAATACATCACTTCAGCGAAGCCCAAAGCTAAGGCCGATGAGAAACCCAAGACAACATCTGCCAAAAAGAAAAAAAAACTTAGTTACAAACAGGAACGCGCGCTCTTAATGATTCCTGATCAGATCGACGAATTGGACCTAGAAATTGAAATATTGTCCAAAAAAATGGAAAATACCAACCAGTTTGCTGGTAACGCTAATGAATTGATAAATTTATCTAATTCTATAACGAAAATGATAAAAATAAAGGAATCACTCGAGGAAGAATGGCTGGCTCTCGAGTTGCTTAAAGAAAACCTTACCGAGTCTTAATTTCACAATGAACCATTTCTATTTCAGTTAACTTTTTCTCCGAACGACACGCGCTAACGCACTAATTGGGACCAACTGAAACCCTTTCGAAGTAACAGTCGACAACCATCCCTCAAGCGCTTTAAGTGTCGCATCCCTTGGGTGACCAATGGCAACAGACCGCCCCCTTTTGCGAGCGATATTTTCTACTGTCTTAAGTTGAGCCTTTATCTTTTCAACGTCGTCATCGTGGTCAAGAAACACGTTCCGTTCGACATATGGCACGCCCGCCCGCCGGGCCAGCTTTGCACCGACGGTCCTGCCACTGGTACGAGAATCAAGGAACAATAAACCACGTTTTTTGAGTTCTTGGATAACCACTCTCATCGAAGCGACATGAGAGGTAAATTTGCTACCCATATGGTTGTTGATTCCGACAAATCCTTCAAACCGGTCAAGCCCCCACCTGAGCCGTTGAAGGATTGTTTCAGGTTTTTGCCCGACCAATAAAACATTGGGCCCTGGATCAACCTTATTACTGCTCGGTTCCATGGATACATGCAGCATCAACTCATGACCCTTGGCCCGCGCTTGAGCCCCCTGCTCCTTTAAGTCCTTTGCATAGGTCAAAAATGACAACGTTAACGGCCCTTGAAAGCCAATCATCCGATTAGACCGCCGCCGATCCACCCCCATGTCGTCAATTACGATGGCAATGACTGGTTTCCCCTTTAAAATTGGGGTCGCGAGGGCAAATTGTCGCCAGGGCGGCATGTCCACTACGGGGGCACTTGATTTCGCTTCCTCTATCCTTCCTAATATTCTGTTTTCTTCCTTATTTACAATATCTTCCGATGATTTTTCTTTCTGAAAATAGGACTCCGGCGCTTCGAGAACCAATTCTTCCTTCATTAAATTTGTATCGGGCGCAATATAAGTTTCTCGAGGCAATCCCTCTTCATAGGCCCGCCCCCAGGTTTCCTGCCCAGGAACCTTTAAATTATTTTCTGGAAATATGGGCGCGTCTGGCCGCTTAATCATCGTTGGCGGTGCGCTCTGATTTTTGTACCACGCAACCGGTTTATGTCCGGTAACCGCAGGTTTTTGCGGTTTTTCAGATAGTGAAGAGTGCGGTTCCGGGGTGAAAAAATGCCCAACGGCGTACCCACCGATCAACCCTAAAACCGCTAAGCCCGCCAAGACACCCCAACTTTTTGATATTTTTGCGCGTCGGCCTAGCACACTTAGGCGGCTAAACACGGGCTCAGGAGACTTATTCCCTCGTTTTTTTCGAGGCTTAGGTTTCGTTGGCGGATTTGGTGGGATTTAGGACCGTCCTTGAGGGCGTGGCAGTGCCCGTACTAAATCATTTACGTCCAGCCCTTGGCGAACAGAATCAGCCAAAGCCTGGGTTTGGTCCATAGCAAGTTGATACAAAGCTTTGGCCCGGTCAGGATCATCCACCGTCTCAGCTTCGCTAATCCATTGAGATATATTCTGAAATTGAGCACTAATATGCTCATATGATTTTGCGTTTAACATTGAGTCCCCCAGGTCACTCATGTTGGTATGGTTAACGGATCATGACCTGTGATGGTTAATGAATCCTAAATTTTAAAAATAAATCCGAATTATCCACCAAAATCGACTTTGGAATGGTTGCAATTTTTATCCCGCTGATTATTCTGGCCTAAAGAAAAATTTGGTTAGAATTAAATCGGATGGAGGGGTCCCTTGGTTTACTTACTTGGTGGTGTTGCATTCATTACGGCTATTTCAGCGCTGTTGGTGGCCATTATTGCTATGAAGAAGGTTCAGGTGTTAACGGTTGAGTTCGTTAAAGCACACGTCCAGGGAATTCGCACCGATGCTGCAAAACAAACGATGGACATGAAGGTCCTGACACAAAAAATTGATAAGTTAGAGCGTGCTATGGCAAAAGCCCGCACGAAGCCTAAGGAAGAAGACGTTTCGGCAACGCACTAATTATCCTGGTAAGACATTGAGTTCAAATCATTTTTCGGGATAGGTCGTCGAGTATTGGGCACTCCGGCCTGTCGTCTCCATGGCACTGATCAGTCAAGTGCGCGAGTGTTCGGCGAATGCTGTTCAGTTCGTTGATCCGCTCATCAATTTCATCAATATGGCGCAACGCCACCGCTTTGACATCTGCGCTGGAACGACCGCGGTCTCCCCACAACCCTAAAAGATTCCCGACATCCTTCACCGAAAAGCCCAATCGCCGCGCCCGATTGATAAATCGTAAGGTCTCGACATCATCCTGGGCGTAATCCCGATATCCGTTTTCGGCTCGGAGTACTGCCGGAATCAGCCCAATACTTTCATAATAACGAATCGTTTTCGGCGGTACGCCAGATAGGTCAGATGCGGTTCCAATGTTCATCGTTCTTCATTTCCCTTTATATCTATGCTGCCCAGCCGTAGCGCATTTCCAATAACCGACACTGAACTCAAGCTCATTGCCGCTGCCGCGATCATCGGACTTAGCATTACGCCGAAGATTGGGAACAAAACCCCTGCCGCAACGGGAACGCCTAATCCGTTGTAAATAAACGCAAAGAATAAATTCTGCCGGATGTTTTTTAAGGTTGCAGTACTCAGCCGTCTGGCGCGAGCAATCCCGGCAATATCACCCCTCAAGAGCGTAATCCCGGCATTTTCAATAGCAATATCTGTGCCTGTTCCCATCGCAATTCCCACGTCGGCAATTGCCAGGGCTGGCGCATCATTGATCCCGTCGCCAGCCATGGCGACGACCTGACCATTATCTTTGAGATCTCTCACAATCTCTGCTTTGCCTTCAGGCAATACCGCGGCATGAACAACGTCAATGCCGACTTCCTTTGCGACATGGCGGGCGGTCTCCCGGTTATCACCCGTAATCATCACAACGTGTATACCCATACCTTGAAGACGTTCCACCGCCTCCTTGGCATTAGATTTGACGGCATCCGCGACCTCCAATATTCCACCGAACTGCCCATCCACGGCGATATAAACACGACTGCCGGTGTCATCTGATGAAATTGTGGGTGAAGCTATCCCTTGATCAACTAGAAATTTTTCAGTCCCCGCGATCACCGATTCCCCATTTACAGTGCCCCGCACTCCAAACCCCGGCACAGCCTCAAAATCCAAAGGTTCAAGGATACTCACTCCCCTCGCCTCAGCCCCGGCGACAATGGCGGCGGCGATTGGATGTTCGCTGCCGCGTTCCAGACCAGCGACAGCAGACAAAAGATCGTTTTCGTCGACTCCCTCAGCTGGGTGCACGGCGGTTAAAATAGGCCTGCCTTCGGTTAAGGTCCCGGTCTTATCGACACAGACCGTGGTGACCTTCTCTAGGGTTTCCAAGGCTTCGGCATTGCGGACCAGAACGCCGGCTTCCGCGCCCCGTCCGGTACCGACCATAATCGACATCGGTGTTGCCAGCCCCAAGGCACACGGGCAGGCAATGATCAGGACGGAGACCGCCGCTACCAACGCATAGCTTAACGATGGTTCAGGCCCATAAATCCACCAAACAACAAACGCCAAGACGGCGACGGCCACGACCAAGGGTACAAATATTCCCGCCACCTTGTCCGCCGTGCTTTGGATGGGTGCACGGGTCCGCTGGGCTTCCGCCACCATCTGAACGATCCGCGACAGCATGGTCTCGCGCCCGACCCGCTCCGCCTTCATCAAGAATGATCCTTTGCCATTCACCGTCCCGCCAATCACCGTAGCACCAACAGCTTTTCGCACAGGCTCAGACTCGCCGGTGATCATCGATTCATCAATGTGGCTTTCGCCGTCAGAAATCTGCCCGTCGACAGGAACCCGTTCGCCAGGCCGCACCCGCAGGCAGTCCCCTACATGGACATTTTCCAGGCTAATGGATTTCTCAGATCCATCCTCGGCCACGCGGGACGCATTGTCCGGGGCCAGGTTCAGCAACCCTTTCAGCGCTTCCCCCGTCCGATCACGGGCCTTGAGCTCCAACACCTGGCCCAGCAACACCAACACCACAATCACAGCCGCACTCTCGTAGTACACACCAATGGTGCCGTCGGCCATGCGCAAGGTTTCGGGGAATACCCCCGGCGCAACCGTGGCCGCAACACTATAAAGGTAAGCCGCCCCCGTACCTGCCAAGATGAGGGAAAACATATTCAGGTTCCAGGACACAATTGAGCCAACCCCCTTGGTCAGTAAGGGCCAGCCAGCCCACAACACCACAGGTGTCGCCAATAGTGCCTGCAGCCAGACCCCAGCGACGCCTTGTACGGCCTCTGGGACCGTCACGCCGGGGATGTGTGCCGCCATTGCCAGCACAACCAGTGGCAACGCCAGAACCAGCCCGATCCTGAACCGCCGGGTCATGTCGATGAGTTCAGGGTTGGGGCCATCATCGAGACTGACCTCCATTGGCTCCAACGCCATGCCACAGGCGGGGCAATCCCCCGGCCCTATTTGGACCACTTCCGGATGCATGGGACAGGTAAACTCCGCCTCTGCCGAGGCTTTTTCCTTAGCCGCTTTATCTCGCGCCGCTTGGCCCGATAAATAATACTCCGGACTGTCAGAGAATTTCGTTTTGCAACCATTGCAGCAAAAATAATAATCCGCTTCATCATGAGCGAAATGATGCGAAGACGTCGTCGGATCGACGGTCATTCCACAGACAGGATCAAGATGGGTGTTGGTGGCGACATCATTCATGGAAAGGTCTCACTTCAAACATTATAGCACACTGTAATGTTTATATGGTCCTTCCAGCAACTGGAAGGTCAAGGGGGATCGGAATGTTAAATCGAGAAAATCCGCCTAGTCCTTTCATAGAAGCCTTTAGAACAAATACACTTACCAAACCTAATCGGGGGACATTTCAATTATGCGAATACTGGCGTGTCTGGCACTCGTGTTCATCATTTCCGCTTGCACCAATTTGTCTGATCACGAACGCGCCTGGAAAGCCATGGATAATTCCGATATCAGGGGGGCGCGAGATATATGGCGGACGCTCGCCGAGGCCGGTGATGCAGAGGCGCAATTCAGGTTGGGGGACTCATACCAATTTAAGAACCTTCCCGATTATGACCCTGTAAAGGGCGTATTCTGGCTCCGCAAGGCTATTGAGCAAGGCCATACCGGTGCGAAAGACGAACTTGGTACCGCCTACAAGCGTGGCTGGGGCGTCCCAAAAGATCATGCAAAATCAGTATATTGGCTAACCCAGGCCGCCAATGACGGCCACGCCCAATCAGCGCTAACTCTGGCTGAGACGTTTCAGTTGGGGGAAGGCACCGAGAAAAATGAAGAAGAGGCTAAAAAATGGATGGCCCTCGCGGCCCGCCTCGGGAACAGCGAAATGCTCTACCGCATCGGGTTCATTTATGTAGATGAAGACAACTGTCTTCCCAGGGACATCGAACAAACTATTGTTTGGTTCAAACGATCCATTGCCCAAGGAGACCCATATGCACCCAGCTTACTAGGTGAACTTTATATGCAGGGATGCGGCGTCTCCTGGGACCCAATAAAAGGCATCAATTTATATCTCAAGTCACATAACCTGGGCTACTATTCTGCCATGGCGGAATTGGGCAAAGCTTACCGAAAAATGGTCGTTAAAAAGGGTTTGAACCAAGGAGTTACAGACTTCCGAAAGGGTCAAGAGTTGCACGCGGAAGTGGAGCGGACTGGAAATTTCCAGCCCGCCCTGTCCCAATACGTCGCAGCTGCAAAACGTGGCTCAGGCAAAGCCGCAAGTGCCATCGCAAAATTACAAGAGACAGGCAAAGCCCCGTCTAAAGTAGACCAAATTGAAAGCCTAGGATGGAGAGCTATTTCTTTTTCCCTCATTGATCCTCAGCCATACAAAGACGAACTTGTTAAGAATTACGGACATCTATCCGGCGCCGAGAAAAATCTCGCATTCGCCAAAATAGTTGGCTTCCTAATTCAGATACTCCAGGATGGCACCAATCAACGCCTTGATTGACCTCATGCTTTCTCCCAATTGCACCCCCAAACTAAACCGGGCACACATTTGTAAGAAATGTTTTTGTTGAATGGCGCCACGCCTATGCCATACAACGTACTACCGTCAAGTGGTAATCGGTGTATACTCTTGGTGCTAATACAAGTGTGGCAGTCGACCCCAGATTTGGTTGAAGCAGCCTTCTTTTTCGTCCTTGATGTTTCCTCAACTTTTTTTCCAGTTGAGCCTAAACTCGAATACTTATCCCGCACTCTCTGCTGCCGCTCTTTGCTGTCGGCTTCCAAGTCGGTCTCGTGCTTTTTACGAGCATCAATTTTGCGTTTTTGTTCAGCGCGCTTCTTTTTTGAAGGGCTTTCGTGATCAGGGGGGAAGTTAAAGGCCATTTGTCGAATTTCCTTATATTGTTAAGATTTTCGACCCAATAAGTAGGCGGAGTTTGATTCCGGATGCAAAGCCTAAAATGTTCGCGAACAAAAAAGATTTTCGACTTCCCTGAAAATAATTAAAGGGACAGTATATTGAACTGTCTAGTAACCCACACCTAACCCGTTGAAATTTAGCGATACCCACAAATCGGCAAGTATCTTATTGCTGCGCTGAATTGGGGCTGATACTGGACACAAAAAACCGTCGACTGGACACTCGACTGGACACTGAAAAATATTTGCAGTTGCAGTTTCAATCATTTTTTGCCTTCCACTGCCTTTAAACACTGCAAACCACATGGTTGACGCATCCCCGTGGGGCTTGCATTCTTTCAGATAGGGCGTAAATGGGGTTTGCGGCTGGCGGTATTGCCGGGAAATCAATCAATATTACGCTTTAAGAGAAATACATAGAAGACTGAAATGTATGTACTAATCGATAACTATGACAGCTTCACCTACAACCTTCGGCATTATCTTGGGGAGTTGGGGGCGGAGGTTGATGTCTATCGTAATGACGCTTTAAGCGCCGACGACGTTATTGCTTTGCGGCCAGATGGGATCGTCATTTCGCCAGGACCTTGCGATCCTGACCGAGCTGGAATCTGCTTGGACCTTGTCGAAAAAGCGTCCTCCTCAATCCCTGTTTTCGGGGTCTGTCTCGGTCATCAAACCATTGGTCAAATATTTGGTGGCTCGGTCGTGCGCGCACCGAAACCAATGCATGGCAAAGTCAGTCAGATCAGCCACACGGGGACCGGTGTGTTTCACGGAATACCGTCGCCGTTTTCAGCGACCCGATATCATTCGCTGACGGTCGCGAGAGAAGGCCTGCCCGATTGCTTTGAGATCACCGCTGAAAGCGACGACGGGATCATTCAAGGGTTGTCGCATAAGACCCTGCCCGTCCATGGGGTGCAGTTTCACCCCGAAAGCATCGCGTCCGATCACGGACATACAATATTGAAGAATTTTCTAACCATCGCCTCAGGGGGAAAGGCTGCCGCATGAACACACAAGCTGACGATATGAAGGCCTTTATCGGCAAGATTGCCGACGGCACGACTTTAAGCGAAGCAGAATCCGAAAGTGCATTTGACATCATCATGTCGGGTGACGCCACCCAGGCACAAATCGGCGCGTTTTTGATGGGACTCAGGGTTCGGGGCGAAACTGTGGAGGAGATCACGGGTGCCGTTCGAACCATGCGCTCCAAAGCTTTATCCGTCCAAGCCCCTGAAAATGCTATGGATATCGTCGGCACCGGTGGTGATGGTTCCGGCACATACAACATTTCTACAGCCACGGCATTTGTCGTTGCCGGCACTGGTGTTCCCGTCGCCAAGCACGGCAACCGCGCGTTGTCGTCAAAATCAGGTGCCGCCGACGTCCTGACAGCCCTGGGCGTTAACATCGACGCGGACATAAGCTTGGTTGAGCAGTCTATTCGAGAAGCCAACATTGGTTTCCTGATGGCCCCCCGCCACCACAGCGCCATGCGCCATGTCGGCCCGCCGCGGGTTGAGATGGGCATCCGCACGATCTTTAATATTCTCGGCCCGCTCTCCAACCCTGCCGGCGTAAAGCGCCAGTTCACCGGGGTTTTCGCCAAGGAATGGGTCGAACCAATGGCCCGTGTTCTCAAAAACCTCGGCTGTGAAGCCGCGTGGGTGGTGCATGGTTCAGATGGCCTGGACGAACTAACCACAACGGGTCCGTCCTATGTCGCTGAACTAAAGAACGGTGAAGTGACGACATTCGAGATCAAACCCTTCGATGCCAATATTCCAGTTGTGACGCCAGCTGACCTCAAAGGGGGCGACCCTGCCTATAATGCTGATGCGATAATTGGCTTGTTGGAGGGGGCGATTTTCCCTTTTAGGGACGTGGTGATTTACAATGCCGCCGCCTCCCTAATCGTCGCCGGCAAAGCGGAAGACCTACAGGATGGTGCGGTTCAGGCTACGGCTTCCATCGATAGCGGAGCCGCCAAGGCTGCGCTGGATAAACTGGTCGAGATAACCAACTCTGGGAACTAGCAGATGAGTGACATCCTGGTTGAAATCTGTGATCGCAAACGCGAATATGTCGCCGCTTGTAAATCTGCGGTTCCCCTAAGCGAGCTTGAAGAACAGGCAAAGGCAGCGTCACCTGTCCGTGGGTTTGAGCGTGAGCTCGAAAACTCAGCCTTTATTGGTGCATATGGACTCATCGCTGAAATCAAAAAAGCCTCGCCTTCTAAAGGACTTATCCGTGAAGACTTTGATCCGGCAACGTTGGCCAAGGCATATGAGGCCGGCGGCGCGCAGTGTCTTTCTGTCTTAACCGATGAGCCTTACTTCCAAGGCTCAAACGATCATCTGATCGCCGCGCGGGACGCGGTGTCCCTTCCGGTTCTCCGCAAGGACTTTATGATCGATCCTTACCAGATCACCGAGTCCAGAGCCCTCGGTGCCGATTGCATTCTACTGATTATGGCGGCCCTTGAGGGTGCCCAGCCCCATGAGTTCGAACAACAAGCTATGGAAATGGGCATGTCTGTCTTGGTGGAGGTTCATAACGAAGAAGAATTGGACAAGGCCCTGGACCTCGACACCCGCCTCCTTGGCATTAACAATCGCAACCTGAAAACGTTGGAAGTTGACTTAGGTGTGACAGAAAGGCTGGCTAAAATGCTGCCACAAGGCACCCTGTCGGTCAGTGAGAGCGGGCTTAATACAAAGGCCGACCTGGACCGGATTGCGGATCTTGGGGTTTATTGCTTCTTGGTCGGAGAATCCTTAATGCGCCAAGACGACGTGGAACAGGCACTCAAAACCTTACTCGGCGTCGATTGATGGCTGACTTAACCCATTTTGATGCCGACGGTAACGCCGTTATGGTTGATGTGTCCGAAAAGGACACGACGGAGCGCACTGCGACCGCACGTGGCCGGGTCCTCATGCAGGCGGAGACCATGGCTCTGATCGTTGGTGGCGGCGTTAAAAAGGGTGATGTCCTAAGCGTCGCTCAGCTGGCTGGAATTATGGGTGCGAAAAGAACGCCTGACCTCATACCGCTCTGCCATCCCCTAAACCTTTCCTCAGTAACCGTGGACCTTCACTGTGACGAGGCGAACAATGCGGTTGAGATTGAAGCGACCTGCAAGCTCAAGGGCCGCACGGGTGTTGAGATGGAGGCCCTGACCGCCGTCAACGTGGCAGCGCTGACGGTTTATGATATGTGCAAGGCGGTTGATCGCGGCATGCAGATCACGGATGTACGATTGATCCACAAGGCTGGCGGCAAGTCCGGCGAGTTCAAGGCAGAATAATAAAATGATATCGGTACAAGAGGCTTTTGATCTCGTCGTTGCGGGTTTCTCCCCACTCAGCAGTGAGACGATCACCCTGAAAGAGGCACACGGTCGCGTCCTCTCAGAAGATGTTACGGCCAAGGTATTCCACCCCCCCGCGGACGTTTCCTCCATGGATGGCTATGCAGTGCGGGCTGAGGATGTGGCGGAAGTCCCGGTAACCTTGACGCAAGTGGGAGAATCCCAGGCAGGTGGCAGCTACGACGCGGTCGTTCAGACGGGCCAGGCTGCGCGGATTTTTACTGGTGCCCCTGTCCCCGATGGCGCAGATGCTATTGTTATTCAAGAGAATACCGAGACCAATGGCGACCAAATAAAAGTCCTGACAAGTGCGCCCAAAGGAAAGTTTATCCGCCCAAAAGGCATGGACTTTTGTGATGGCGACGTGTTGCTGAAGGCGGGACGCTTGATGACAGCACGAGACATTGCAACTGCCGCAGCGATGAACGCGCCTTGGCTTACTGTGCGCCGCAAACCCCGTATTGCGGTGCTGGCCACGGGAAATGAACTTGTCATGCCAGGGGAACCTGTTGGCCCTGGTCAAATCATCAGTTCAAATAGTGTTGCGCTTGGTAGCTATGTCGCAGCCTGTGGTGGTGAGGCGATTAACTTAGGTATTGCCAAGGATACTGAAGAATCTTTGCTGGAATGCTTGCAAGGGGCAAAGGGCGCAGACTTGTTGGTCACCATGGGCGGGGCATCTGTCGGGGACTATGATCTGGTTGGCAAGGTCTTGGGCGATCAAGGCATGGACCTTGGCTTTTATAAGGTCGCCATGCGTCCTGGGAAACCGCTGATATTTGGCCGCTTGGGCGATGTTCCAGTGTTGGGTGTCCCAGGAAACCCGGTATCTGCGGCGGTTTCAACAATCATATTTGTCCGCGCGGCAATCCAGGTCATGCTGGGGATGCCTACCTCATCAGCCACAGGAGAGACCGCAATTCTCGGCGAAGACCTGCCCGCCAACGATGAACGTCAGGATTATCTCCGGTCTCAGTTCAGCCAAGATGCAGACGGCAACCCTGTGGTTGTTTCGGCAAAATTGCAGGACAGCGCGATGCTGGCCCGCTTGGCCCAATCCGACTGCCTGGTAATCCGTGCTCCCCACGCGGCCCCCGCCAAAGCCGGGGATCGGGTAGAAATCATTACGCTCGCTCAAGGCTTACTGACAATCTAAAGACAGGTCGTCCCGAAAAACCCTCTTGACGCCAAAGGAGAACTAAACTAGAACATAGGCAAATGTTTTGGTTTTGTTCTGTAGCTTGTGGAATTTTGCAAATTTAGGCTACATGTACCGGTATCGCGGGAGACATCCAGTGCTGACTAAGAAGCAACATGAACTACTTTCATATATTGATAAGCAACTGAATTTAAAAGGTGTTTCGCCGTCGTATGACGAAATGAAAGATGCTTTGGGACTGGCTTCCAAATCCGGTATCCATCGCCTGATTACAGCTCTCCAGGAACGCGGTTTCATCCGTCGCCTGCCGCATAAGGCGCGCGCGCTTGAAGTCTTGAAGCGGCCTGAAAACCAGTTGGATCGGGACCTCTCAGACGACGCTAATTCGCCAGATTCAAACGTTATCCAAGGCAGTTTCAATGGTGCTGCCACCGCCATGCCGGTCATGCCTGACTCAGCGCTTGGTGAAAGCGAGGCCGTGCGCCTACCGCTGTGGGGTCGGATCGCTGCGGGTACCCCTATTGAGGCACTGCGGGATAATTCAAACTCCGTTGAAGTCCCCGCTTCCATACTCGGGCGGGGCGACCATTATGCCCTTGATGTCGATGGCGATTCTATGATTGAAGCCGGCATCCACGATGGCGATACGGTCATTATCCAACAGACAGACACGGCAGAAAACGGCACAATCGTGGTGGCCCTGGTGGACAACACCGAAGTCACCCTAAAACGCCTGCGCCGCAAGGGGGATTCCATCGCGCTGGAGCCTGCGAACGCCGCCTACGAAACAAGAATCTGCGGGCCGGATCAGGTCAAAGTTCAAGGCAAATTGGTCGGATTGTTTCGGAAATACAACTAAAAACAACGATTTAATTGCAGGATTTTCATTTCGCTTAGCGTTCGGCGATAACTGTAGTGGCTGAAAAAAAATTTAAGTATAAATTATCGACATAATTTCAATAAGTTATGGCGAAATAAATTCACTACATAATCGAATCGAATTCGGACTTGAATACTCTTTAAAAATATTCGGTTAGGAGCTAGATCCTTTCCTCTCGCTCCTGGAAACAGGCCTGACGACCCACGGCCTGTGCCCACGATCTTCATTCACGGAACGGACAATGATCTTTGCACCCTTCAGCCAAATCGCATGTGTCCCGTTTCGCCAAAGATCAAAGCGGTCGATGACCACGTTCGGTCCGCGACAAACAATGCGAACCGGCACCAGGCTAATCAGCACGTCTGCGGTCCAGCAGTCTTCGCTATGGGCCGCCGGGACCCGGGTCAAAGACACGACCCGACCAGCCCTCTTGTAAAGGCATCCGACCCCATCGCATGTCAGATACTGTTCGGTATTTCGCCCGGTCTTGGGCCAGACCGATGCCTCTGTCACTCCGGCTTTTCGAAGCCAGATCTCACGATTGAACCGCGCCGTTCGCAAGGACGATACCGCCAACCCACCGTCCGCCGTCCGCACCGCCATCAATTTCGCTTCGCCATCGACAATGACGTCGGGCGTTTGGACTAACGTTATACTGATCAGCGCGGCGGCGACCCCGACACCACCGAACAGTCGCCACCTACCGCGCCACAAGCACAACCACAGCCCGCCAAGGGTCATCGCGGCTATACCAATGGTCGGCATTGACGGCAGGACCGTAACTGCGCCAGGAATCCCGGCCACGAAATGTGCAACATCCAAGACCAAATTTACTCCCCACCCCATTGGGTGCAGCGCCAGGGCTTCCAATCCCAAGGGCATCAGCACAAATGCCAGCAACGCCCACGGCATGATCCAAAGCGCGGTCGCCGGCACGGCCATCAGGTTTGCCAATAATCCATAATCGGCGAACCTATTGAAATGAAACAGTGCATAGGGCGCAGTCGCCGTGCTGGCAATCACGGTTGTAAGCGCAACACCCGCTAAATACACAAAGCCAAAGCGCTGCCACCACGGACGTTCGCCTTCTTGGTAGCGCCGCCGCCGTGTGATTTCTTCATGCCCGGCGATCAACGCAGTCACCGCTGCAAAGGAAAGTTGGAAACTAGCGCCTAACAGGCTTTCCGGTTGAAATATAAGGACAATTAGCGCTGCCCAAGCGACCAGCCGGATCGACAATCCGCGCCGATCCAGGATCACCGCCAGCAAAACGAGACTGAACATCAGTAATGCCCGGACCGTCGGCACGGACCCACCCGTTATTACCGCATAGGCAAACGCGCCTGGCAGCGCCAAGGCCGCCGCCCACTTCTTGACGGGGTAATAAAGCGATACTCTGGGGATCAGCGAGAACAGGCCTCTAATCCCTAAAAATAAAAGCCCCGCGACGAGGCCAATATGCAGTCCTGAAATTGCCAGTAGATGCGCCAGCCCTGAATTTCTGATCGCCTCCATGGTCTTCTTGGAAATGCCGGTCCGGTCCCCCAGCATCAAGGCCCGTGCGACGGCCCCGGTGTCACCAGATAAGGCCGCAGAAATTCGAGTGCCCAATTCCTGTCGAAGAGATGTTATCTTAAGAATCAAGGACATAACGCCGGTTTCTTTTGCCGGTGTTAGAATTGTAGGTGCGCCATAACTGAACCCGACACCGCCCAGTCCCTTAAAATAGGCTTGGCGCTGAAAGTCGAATGCGCCTGGCATTGCGGGGGGCGGCGGAGGCGTAATACGGGCGCGAATTCTGATCCAGTCGCCAGGCCCAACATCCGGCCCTTTGGAGGTCTTTACCCGAAGACGAATGCGGTTGGGGGTCTCCGCCGGACCAACCCCAGAAATGCGCAGTTTTTGGAGGCTTAGCCGGGACCCGGTAGGGAAAAGTTCAACCCGGACCACCTGCCCTGTCACCGTCGTCGGACCAACGGCTCGGGACAAGATCGGACCGTCGATCGACGCGGTTCTGTATTGTGCCGCTGAAAAACCGGCGATTATTATTCCAATGAGGATCGCGCACCACAGGATGATGCGATTACTGCGTCCGCGATAGCCGATGCCAACGATCGCAATTAACCCCAGAATCCCGCCATAAATGACCGGCTCGGTCGGTAAAGCAAAATAAATTGCAATGCCGAGCCCGAACAGCACGGGAACCCACAGCACCCAGCGATCCTGCTCCTCCAACGCCATCTCGGATATACGGGCAAAAATCATAGGCACGTTCTCTCAGACCTTTAAAACACTCTGCTGGACAACAACCAAAATATGCTACATCACTGGCACTCTCTTCAACCGCAGCATAACAGATCAATTCATGACCGTTGTCACCCGTTTTGCCCCCTCGCCCACCGGATTCCTTCATATCGGCGGCGTGCGCACAGCACTGTATAACTGGCTGTTCGCCCGTCACCATGGTGGCAAGTTCCTGCTGAGGATCGAAGACACCGACCGCAAGCGCTCGAGCGACGATGCCGTGGCCGCCATTCTTGACGGTCTCAAATGGATGGCACTGGACTGGGATGGGGATGCGATTTCGCAGTTCGCAAGGGTTGAAGACCACAAGGCCGCTGTCGAGCGTCTATTAGGAGAGGGCAACGCCTACCGCTGCTACTGTTCGCCGGAAGAACTGACCCAAATGCGCGAGGAAGCGCGGGCGAAGGGAACGACGGCCCTTTATGATGGACGCTGGCGTGACCGCGACCCCTCTGAGGCTCCAGACGGCGTTGATCCCGTCATCCGGCTTAAAACACCTAATGAGGGCGAGACCGTTATTGAGGACCTGGTCCAAGGCACGGTTCGGGTTGCTAACAATCAACTCGATGACATGGTGCTAATGCGCGCCGATGGAACGCCGACTTATATGCTGGCCGTGGTCATCGATGACCACGACATGGGGGTCACCCATGCAATCCGTGGCGACGATCATTTGACCAATGCGTTTCGCCAGTCCTTGTTGTTTGATGCGCTTGGTTGGGAGCGTCCTGAGTTTGCCCATATCCCGCTTATTCATGGTGCAGATGGCGCCAAACTATCAAAGCGACATGGTGCCCTGGGTGTCGAAGCTTACCGCGATGATGGCTTCCTGCCCGAAGCTGTTTTTAACTATTTGTTACGTCTTGGCTGGAGTCATGGCGACGACGAAATTATCTCTCGCGAGCAGGCTGTAGAATGGTTTGATCTGGGCGGCGTCGGCAAGTCACCAGCGCGTTTTGACATTGACAAATTAACCAGCCTGAACGGCCATTATATCCGCCATGGTGACAATGAACGGCTCAGTAAATTCATCTTGCCCGTGATCACGGAAAAGCTTGGTGGTCGCGTCGCAGAAGGTACTGAAATCTGGCTAAACAAGGGGCTGGATGACTTAAAGGAACGTGCGAAGACAATTATAGAACTCGCTGATAGTGCACTATTTTATGCCAAGACACGTCCTTTGACTATGGATGAGAAAGCAACCACGCTGTTGTCGGAGGACGGGATTGAAAAACTGTGCCTTCTTCACGCCGCTTTGGCCGATATTGACGACTGGTCGGCAGATCGTTTGAAGCAATCCGTCGGAGACTTAGCAGAGGCACAGGACCTCAAGCTTGGCAAGCTTCTGCAGCCGCTTCGCGCGGCCCTGACGGGCACCCATGTTTCGCCCGGAATGTTTGATGTTATGGCCGTCCTGGGGCGCGAAGAATCCTTAGGTCGACTCGACGATGTCTTGAATTGATTGGGAATTTGTTTAAAACAGTAGCGAACAAAAAACATTTATATCAACGGACGGATCACGCGACGGCCTGGGATGGGAAGTAACGCTGAGACCGCCAACGGACTGGGAGGATCAATATGCCAAAAACCACAGCCAATCACACCTTCACACTGACAGACAACGCCTCTGGCGATAATTATGAGTTGCCGGTGTATCAGGGTAACATCGGGCCCAACGTCATTGACGTCAGCAAGCTGTATGCACAGACAGGTCATTTTACTTATGACCCTGGCTTCACGTCGACCGGCAGTTGTGAATCTGAAATTACTTACATTGATGGCGAAGAAGGCATTCTGTTGTATCGCGGATACCCTATCGCTGAACTCGTCGATAACGCTGATTTCTTAGAAGTTTGTTATTTGGTTCTGAACGGTGATTTGCCGAACGCGACTGAAAAAGCTGATTTTGATAGTATTATTACCAACCACACGATGGTCCATGATCAGGTTCACCGTTTCTTCACGGGTTTCCGTCGTGACGCGCATCCGATGGCCATCATGTGTGGCGTCGTTGGTGCCTTATCTGCATTCTATCATGACAGCTTGGATATTAATGATCCTGAACATCGCATGATTTCGTCGCACCGGCTGATTGCTAAAATGCCGACGATTGCAGCGATGGCCTACAAATTCTCGATTGGCCAGCCCTTCGTCTATCCCAGGAACGAACTGGGCTTTGCTGAAAACTTCCTCCACATGATGTTCTCCCACCCGGCGGAAGACTACAAAGTTAGCCCCGTGGTCGCGAGTGCGATGGACAAAATCATGTCCCTGCACGCCGATCACGAACAAAACGCGTCAACATCAACAGTGAGATTAGCTGGATCTTCTGGTGCCAACCCGTTTGCCTGTATTGCGGCCGGGATCGCATCGCTTTGGGGACCTGCCCATGGTGGTGCCAATGAAGCCGTGTTGCAGATGTTGGGTGAAATCGGCTCGGTTGATAAGGTCGGTGAAGCCGTCTTACGCGCCAAAGACAAGGACGATCCGTTCCGTCTGATGGGCTTCGGCCACCGGGTCTACAAGAACTACGACCCGCGGGCAAAAATTCTCCAAGAAACCTGCCGTGAGGTCTTTGATGAATTAGGCGTGAAAGACGATCCGTTACTTGAAATGGCCGTAGAACTCGAAAGAATTGCCCTTGAAGACGATTACTTTGTCCAACGGAAGCTTTATCCGAACGTCGATTTCTATTCCGGCATCATCTTCCGAGCGATCGGAATTCCGACATCCATGTTCACCGTGCTGTTCGCGGTTGCCAGGACTGTTGGCTGGATTGCCCAGTGGAATGAGATGATTGAGGACCCGACCCAGCGCATCGGTCGCCCGCGTCAGCTCTTCACCGGTGCCAGTGAAAGGCCCTTCGTACCGGTCGATAAACGCTAATCCTTCAACCGAATTTAGCCCATAAAAAAGGCTGGAGGACATTGTTCCTCCAGCCTTTTTACTGTTCGTTAGACGTTACCTAGTTAATCACGTCCGACCAATTCAATCTGATACCCATCCGGGTCTTCGATGAACGCGATGATGCGGGTGCCGTGTTTCATCGGACCGGCAGGACGCGGAATTCTCACACCCTCCTTTTCCATCTGCTCACAGGTGGCATACACGTCTGGCGTTGCAATCGCCAAATGCCCAAACCCATTACCAAGCTCATAAGGTTCTTCTTGGTCCCAGTTGTAGGTCAATTCAACAACCGCATTAGAGTCCTCGTCCCCATAGCCGACGAAGCAAAGGGTGAATTTACCACCCGGGAATTCTTTCTCCCGTAGGACCGTCATGCCGAGATGGCGGGTATAAAAATCCTTCGACTTCTCCAGGTCCTTCACCCGGATCATCGTATGCAGGAGCCTGAAGTTTTTATCTGAGTCACTCATTCTGAATCCTTCCCTAATTGGTCTTTGCGAAATTTCTTCATCACTTCCATTACGGCCGCCGCCGCACGTTCACTTGGCGGCGCGCCTTCCGGTCCGATCATATCTAATCCTTCGGCCATGGCTTTGGCCTGGGTGGCGCGAACTTCTTCGTCTTCAAAAAATTCCTCAATCCCAGACGCCAAAGCTCCTGGCACACATCGATCTTGTAAATATTCTGGAATTGCAGGGCGTTCCAAGAGAATATTAATCAATGAAACAAAGTTCACCCGCACCAATTTCATCACCGCCCAAGCGGTCAGGGGGTGCACTTTATAAGCAACCACAGTCGGTACGCTGGCCATGGACAATTCCAGGGTCACGGTCCCAGAAGCGGCAATCGCAGCATCCGACGCGGCGAAGGCATCGTACTTTTGATCGGGTGTTTCCAGCACCAAGGCTGGCACCGGCCATTGGGACGCACTGGCCATAACCTCGCTGGCAAGCGCTTCAACACATGGCACCACGGCAAGGAGGTCGGGATAGCGCTGTTTTAGCAAACCAAGGGCTTCACTGTAGACCGGCATCAAGCGTTGAATTTCGCCTTTTCGGCTGCCCGGCAACATGCAGATCAATTTGGCGTTCTCAGGAATGTCATGACGTTTTCGAAAGGCGGGGCCATCGCCTTTATCCGCGCCGCTTTCCAAAACAGGGTGGCCGACAAAGGTGCAGGATAATCCCGCCCGTAGCATGTAGCTCGGCTCGAACGGCAACAGTGCCAGTACGTGGTTCAGGTAACGGGCAATCTTCTTGGCTCGCCCCGGTTTCCATGCCCAGACCGATGGCGCAACGTAGTGAACAAGGGGAAATCCAAGTCCTGCTACTTTCTTAGCAACCCTGAGTGTAAAGCCCGGCGAATCAATTGTGACCAAGGCATCGGGACGCAGAGTTGCAATTTGGCTGACGGTTTCGTTGATCAGAAAACGTAATCTTGGAATCTTCGGCAGTATCTCAAACAACCCCATAACCGATAGCTCTTCCATCGGGAACAGGCTTTCAAGCCCTTCTGCCGCCATCTTAGGTCCCCCGATGCCGGCAAACCGCGCTCGGCCCTTGGTTTCTTTTTTCAAGGACGCCATTAAGTTGGCACCCAACGCGTCCCCCGAAGGTTCCCCGGCAATTAGAAAAATCAGCGGTGCGTGCACCGAACTTGTATTCACGTCTCATTCTCCACATCGATGCCAATCACGAACAAGCCTGCCTTGTCCGCTTCGGCGATTACATTTTCCCGGTCAACGACCAGAGTGTTTCCCGCTTCAATTGCGATACCGCGCAATCCTGCATCGGCAGCTTGTTTGATTGTCTCCACACCGACGGTCGGAAGATCAGCGCGAGATTCCTGGTCTGGTTTCTTAAGCTTGACCAAGACACCCCCCGCGCCATCCCGCTTCAGCTCTTTACAGCGCGCTAGAAGCCGATCTGTCCCTTCGATGGCCTCGACACCCAATACCAGGCCCTCTTGAACCACAGCGCCTTGTCCGACGTCCAGAGCACCAATGCCGCGTGCAACTTCTACCCCTCGCCGGATATCCGCCAGGGCCTGTTCATCCGGTGAGTGCTTTCCGTAGATGCCAGAAGGCGCAATTAACGACGGCATGATTTCTTCTACTCCAACAACTCGGAACCCTTCCTTTTCGATCTCACGAACGAGGGCACCGAGCAAGCCATCATCTCCTAATGCCGCAGCACCTGCCTTGACCAAAAACTTCGTCGTCCACAAATCCAAACCAATGGAAGAAAATGTCGGGCGCGATACCGAACCAACCATAACAAGGTCAGATACATTTTGTTCCTTTAATTTTTTCAGCGCCTTACCCGATTTTCCTAAGGGAATCCATTGGTGGGGAACTGCATCAACAGTGGCGGGGTCGGTCTGATTTTTTAAGGCGATGACGAAGAAATCTCTTCGGTTTTGCAGGCAAGCTTGAATGACTTGCAATGGGAGCCCGCCCCCGCCTGCAATGATCCCCAACTTCGGCAGGCTTGAATCAGGCGGCATCTTCCAACGACTGGCAAATGCCGCGCGACGAGTCGGCACGCATGAAGTCTACGATTTCCATAACCGGTTCGACATCGTTCATCATCTCGGCAACGTCATCCAGGCGCTCGGTCATTGTGCCTTCCTGGGCAAACAATAAACGATAGGCGTTGCGCAAGGAATGGATCACATCGCGAGAGAAATTTCGACGTTTCAAGCCAACAATATTGAGGCCTTGTAGACGCGCCCTGTTTCCGATGACGGACCCATAAGGGATAATATCGTTTTCAATTCCTGACATGCCACCGACCATGGCGTGGCGACCAATTCTAACGAACTGAT
Organism: Rhodospirillaceae bacterium; assembly: GCA_018660465.1. NCBI lineage: Bacteria > Pseudomonadati > Pseudomonadota > Alphaproteobacteria > Rhodospirillales > Rhodospirillaceae > Rhodospirillaceae bacterium. Next base: position 54,623 of record JABJKH010000072.1, on the reverse strand, counting down.
GAATTGCCGATAGCCCACCGATGATTGCCCATTCAGCGATCTCAACATGGCCGCCCAGGGTCGCGTTGTTCACGAGGATAACATGGTCATCGATGATGCAATCATGGGCGACGTGCGCACCGACCATGAACAGGCAGTTGTTGCCAATTTTTGTCACCATGCCGCCGCCTTCAGTGCCCGGGTTCATGGAGACCTGTTCGCGAATAACATTGTTGCAGCCGATTTCCAGTTTTGAGGGCTCACCCTTGTACTTTAAATCCTGTGGCGGGTTACCAAGGGAAGCAAATGGAAACACCACTGTATTGGCACCGATCAACGTAATCCCCTCCACCACCACATGCGACATCAGCTTCACACCGTCGTCCAAGGTCACATTGGGTCCGACGATGGTGTAAGGGCCTATGGAGACGTTCTCACCGACCGTGGCGGCGTCATCAACGATTGCAGTTGGGTGTATATTTGTCATTTTACTCATCCACGATCATGGCAGAAAAGGTTGCTTCAGCGACGAGAGCATCGCCAACTTTGGCCTCGCCCTTAAATTTCCACACAGGTCCCCGGTTCCGCACCTTTTCGACATGAACCAGTAAGACATCGCCCGGCGTAACGGGTTTCCGGAAACGCGCGTTATCGATGGTCATGAAGTACACAAGTTTTCCCTGTGATACCAAGTCTAGGGTTTCCACTACCAAGACCGCAGACGTCTGTGCCATGGCTTCAACGATCATGACCCCGGGCATAATCGGGCGGGTCGGGAAGTGACCTTGAAAATGTGGTTCGTTGAAGGTGACGTTCTTGATACCGGTGGCGCGTTCATCAGGAACAAGATCAATGACACGATCAATCAACAAGATTGGATACCGATGCGGTATCCGGTCCATAATTTGATTGATATCTAATTCCGTGTTTGTCGTCGCGTCCGAGCCCGCATCCATGTCCTACTTGCCTTTTTTCTTCATCAATTTATTCATATAAGCTGCCGTCCGTAACCATTGGCGTACCGGAACTGTCGGTGTTCCCCCAACTTCCGCACCAGGGGGAACGTCTTGGATTGCCCCACCTTGTGCCGCAATCTTAGCACCTGCACCGATCTTCAAGTGTCCGGCAACGCCGACTTGACCGGCAAGCACCGCGAAATCACCAATCTCCGTACTACCAGAGACGCCGACCTGTGACACCAAGATACATCCCTGACCAATCTGCACGTTATGACCGATTTGGACGAGGTTATCAATTCTGACACCGCTGCCGATTATTGTATCAGGTCCTGAACCACGATCTATTGTCGAATTTGCGCCGATTTCTACATCGTCGCCAATGATCACACGGCCCAACTGCGGCACCTTCAAATGTCCTTCTGCACCGGGCGCAAAGCCAAAGCCATCCTGACCGATTCGGACACCAGGATAGATCAGCACCCGCGCACCAATTTCACAGTACGCCAGGGAGGCACACGCCCCGACAGAACCATGATCGCCAAGAATAACACCAGACCCAATGACTGAATTTTCACCAATGCGGCAGCGCGCGCCAATTTTTGCTCGGGCCGAGATCACTGCCCCCGCAGCAATTTCGGTGCCCTCACCAATTTCTGCTGAGTCATCTATTTGCGCCGCTGGAGATATCTCTCCAGAAGCCATAGGCAGTGGATAAAACGCCGTCGCAGCCTTGGCATAAGCCCGATACGGATCAGGTGTCGTCAACAGGGCCATACCCGCAGGTGCCGTATCCGCATACTCTGGACGAATGATGCAAACCCCAGCTCGACTGACACGGAACGCATCTGTATACCGGGTGTTGTCGAGAAAACTAACATGGTGGGACACGGCTGTATCAAGCGGTGCAACATCACTGTACATCGTTTCAGGCACTATAGGGCCTGATATCACCGCATCGGAAATTTTCGCTAATTGGGCAAGCGTAAAGGGCCCAGCTTTGGTAAAGAATTTCGGATCGGCCATCCCTTATTTACCGTATTACTTGCCAAGCGCCCGACTATTACGAGGATCAGGGACTTGAATCTTAGGTAATCTTTTATCCAGGCGTGTAACTATATGCTTGGTAATATCCAAAGATGGATGCCCATAGGTAATGTCACGGCGTCGCAATATCAGGATCAAGTTCAATTCCGTCGCTATTTTGCTAATTATTTCATTCACAACGCCACGAATTTTCCCCATAACTTTTTGTTCAGAACGGGCAAACTCTTTTTGAATACGATCTACTCGGGCCTGTAAGGACGCTACTCTGTCTTGGTACCTTTCACGCTCAGCATTGAACGCATCGGCCGACAGTACTTGACGTTTACGCTTTAAGTCCTCAGTCGCCTTGCGCAGAGCTTCTTCTTCGTTGCGAACATCTGCCTGGACGGCTACCCGAAATTTCTGAACCTGCGCGGTCACGTCCTTAAATACAGCGGCATTAGAAAGCATGTATTTATTATCAATAAAGGCGATAACGAGTTGTGTTCCAGCTTGTTGCTTCGGCGCTGACGTTTTCTGCTGAGCATTTGACGTGGTCGAAAGTCCAGCACCTAACAAAACAACACTGACCATTACGAGGAAAAAATGTTTCACTATACTCTCCTAATTTCGGGCCTAAAGTCGGGCGCCAAAGTTAAATCTAACGAATTCTGTTTGATCGAATTCTTCCTTAAGATACGGAACGGCAAAATCTAACCCCACCGGACCGAAAGGTGATACCCATTGAAATCCAAAACCTACCGATGCTCTGAAGGACGAACTCTTGTCAATTGATGAGCCATTGGGATTCGCTTCTTCGATGCCGCCGGCACTGCCAAAGTCGGTGAATACTTTACCGGTCACACGAAACGAATCAGGCAAGCCAACCGGAAAATCAAGCTCAATTTGCCCCGAATAGACCCACTCTGCCCCCAGAGCGTCACCCTTTACGTTATCACGAGGACCGATACCTGCGGAATCGAAGCCTCTGACCTTGCTTCCGCCAAGAAAGAGTCGGTCTAAGAAACTAACTTCTTCACCGACCCCAATTGCCCAGCCCGCTGAACCGACGAGTGAGAATACCCATTGATCAGCAACAGGATAAAAATATTTCCCACTTAATGAGTTTCGTACGAAAGTGGCATCCCCCCCTAGCCCCGCATAAGCCGTTGTAAATCCAACAGTATATCCGTCGGTAGGATTGACAATATTATCCCGTTTTTCAAGCCTTAGAGTGTGTCTGATTTCCGAAATCAACCTTTTTTTATTATCATTTTGGGCATCAATGATAACCTGAGATGCATTCGAAGATACATCGGTAATTTTCGTTTGTTTAACGGAATACCCCCATCTTTGGGAGAGCGATTCAAGGATCGGGTAGGAGAATAAAGTACTGGCACCATATTCGTCCGTATCTAACGAACTCGTATCTTGTCGGTCTGTCCGGGTTCTAAATATATCAACGCCAGCGGTAATTTCCCGACCTAAAAAATATGGCTCTCTAAACCCAATGTCCACTTGGCTTTTTTCAGCAGCAATAACTATATTAAATTTAACCAGTTGGCCCCGTCCCAAGAAGTTTTTTTCCTCCAAACCGACGTCCGCCAAAGGACCATTGGTCGACGAATATCCCGCACCGAATGAGACAGATCCTGTCGATTTTTCCTCGACTGAAACTTTAATAATATTCTTGTCAGGCGCACTGCCAGGCACTTGTTCAACAGCTACCTTTTCAAAGAAGTTCAAATTTTGCAGTCGCTGACGAGACCGGCGCATCTTCGCTGCATTAAATCCGTCGCCTTCGACCAATTTAAATTCTCGGCGAATGACTTTATCCAAAGTGCGTACGTTGCCGGAGACGTCGATCCGCTCAACGAACACCCGCGGACCTTCATTGATCTCATACTTAATTGAAATTGTTTTCGTTTTTTGGTCGCGACGTACACGCGGCCTAACCTCAACAAAGGCGTACCCCAAGGTACCGACCTGTGATGTTATGCGGTTTACACCCTTATCTATCTTTGTCGAATCATACCACGCGCCGGGTTCGATCTCGATCACTTGTTTGACTTGTTCGGGTTTTAGATCTCGAAGCCTGGTATCAACATCAATTTTACCAAACTTATATCTCTCGCCTTCTTCAACCGTAAAGGTAATGAAAAAGTTGCGCCTGTCCGGCGTCAATTCTGCCAAGGCGGAAATCACCCGGAAGTCCGCGTATCCGTTTTTTAAATAAAATCGGCGCAGGAGTTCCCGGTCCAACGTCAGACGATCAGGATCGTAACTTGTCGTAGAACTTAAGAACCGCCACCATCGCGTTTCTTCCGTTTGAATGACCTGCCGCAGCCGAGAATCCTTAAACTTTGTGTTGCCGACGATACGGATATTCTGAATATCCGTGGGCTTTCCCTCATTAATCTCAAAGACGATATCAACGCGGTTCTGTTCCAGCTTGATCAGCTTTGGCTCAATCACGGCCGCAAATCGGCCACTTTGCCGATAGAGCGTGAGCATGCGTTTGACATCTTTCTGTACCTTTGTCCGGGTGTAGATAACCCGAGGCCGAAGATTCATTTCTTCATTTAAGGCATCATCGGTAAACTTATCGTTGCCTTCAAAGGCAATTCGATTGATCACTGGATTTTCGATCACAGTGACAATTAAGTCATCGCCATTCCTTTGCAACGAAACATCGGCAAAGATTCCGGTGGCAAACAAGCTTTTTAAGGAACGGTCAATTCGCGCAGGGTCGAACGTATCACCGCTACGCAGAAGCAGGTAAGATCGAACAGTAGCGGGGTCTACACGCTGTGCGCCCTCAACAATGACATTGCGAACGACACCACCCGACTGCGCGTGAGCCGCATGTATGAATGGAGCGAAGAGTAGAAATAAAAGCCCTAGCGCCCAGATGCGAAAGAAACGCCGCAAGAAAACCCCCAATATTTTTATTCACGTGCCGAGCTATGTACGAAACCCGAACACTTTTAATTCATAAAATGCAATATATCGTTCCTGGTCGCATACAGGAAAAGCAGCAATACCAGACCCAGACCGAATCGGAAACCGTATTCTTGCGCTCTTTCTCCCAAAGGACGCCCCCGAATGGCCTCAACTGCATAGAAAGCCAAATGACCTCCGTCCAACATGGGTATGGGAAATAGGTTAATAAGCCCTAAATTAAGAGATAAAGCGGCCATAAAAAATATTACCTCGACAAAGCCGCGTTGGGCAACATCACCAGAAATTTGTGCAATACCTAGGACGCCGCGTAATTGCTGCGGATTTTCATCGCCAACGATCATTTGTCCTAATGTCGAAAGGATCGTCATCGTCATTGCCGCAGTCCGCTCCACACCCCGCCAAACTGCGGTAAACGGATTAAGTCTTTCGTACACGATTTTTTCAGGATCATAGCGCACGCCCAACATGCCGCGGGATTTCTGAGCGCCATCTTCCCCGGTATAAGACTTCGCTCGTGGAATAGCGCTTAGCACAACGTCCTTACCGTCACGGGTCACGTTGAAGCTCAGTTTACTGTCGGCGCTATTGCCGACAATACGCCGGAGATCGTCGAAATATTTGATCGCTTCGGCATTAATCGCCGTAACCTGGTCACCTGTCTTAAAGCCCGCTTCCGCCGCAGCACTTTTTTCGACCACACCGCCGACGTAGGATAACGGCTTGGGTATGCCGACGACGGCGAATAGCCCTGCCAACACAAATATCGTAAAAGCAAAATTAGCCAAGGGTCCGGCGAACACAATCGCGGTACGCTGCTTTAGCTTTTTATGGTGGAACGAAACTGCGATTTCTTCGTCGGTCATTTTACGGGTCTTAATTTCGGCCTCGTCATCGTCTTCTTCGTTGGGAACCTCTATTTCATCGCTCTCGCCAAACATTTTGACGTAGCCGCCTAAAGGCAGCAGAGCAATCCGCCAACGCGTTCCCTTGGTATCGTTCCAACCAACCAGTTCTGGCCCAAACCCGATGGAGAACACCTCAACCCGAACGCCGTTATATCGGGCGACGAGGAAATGCCCTAATTCATGAACAAAGACGAGTACGGTAAGGACAATTAAAAATAGGACCACGTAGTCCCAAAAGAAAATCAAAGCTTCCATTATAAATATTCCGATCCGAAGGCTGTTCAGCCCACACCTACATAATTGTTTCTCAAATTCTAATTTGGTCTGTTTTTACCTCAAACCAAGCTCTTATGGGAATTTTTTTCGAAATTAGATTATCCCGGGATCAAGCCCTTCGCAATCTCTCGTGCTGCCCGGTCAGATTCAAACACATCATCCAAGGAATTCAGCGGAGCTTTTGGCGCTTGATCTATGGTTTTTTCAACCGCCCGAGCAATGTCCAGAAATCCGATTTTCCGCCCCAGGAACGCCGCGACGGCAATTTCATTTGCGGCATTCATGACTGTGGCTGCACCATTCCCCGTCTGCAATGCTTCGCGGGCGAGCCGCAGGGCTGGGAATTTTTCTGGGTCCGGTGTCTCGAACGTCAATGTTGAGTTCTTGACAAAGTCCAGGCGCTCCACCGCAGCATCCATCCGCGACGGCCAGGCTAGTGAATAGGCAATTGGTGTGCGCATATCGGGGGTTCCCAACTGCGCCAGCACTGAACCATCCACATAACCAACCATGCTGTGGATCACCGATTGCGGGTGGACCACGATTTCAATCTGTTTTTCGGTGACGGGGAACAAGTGATAGGCCTCGATTAATTCCAAGCCTTTATTGAACATGGTCGCAGAATCTACGGAAATTTTTGCGCCCATGTCCCAATTTGGATGGGCCACTGCTTGTTCAGGTGTGACGTCCTCTAATTCATCTATAGGTGTGGTTCGGAACGGCCCGCCGGACGCGGTGAGGATAATTCGGTCAATGGTTTCAGGATGATCAAAGTCTAAAACTTGGAATATCGCGTTATGCTCTGAATCCACCGGCAGCATGGTCGCGCCATGTTTTTCGATCTCGCGCAGCATGAAATCGCCTGCCGACACCAAGCATTCTTTGTTGGCGAGGCCAATTACAGCCCCCCGCCTGACAGCTTCCAATGTCGGCGGCAGACCTGCCGTGCCGACAATACTGGCCATTACCCAATCAGCGGGACGGGCCGCGGCCTCTAAAAGAGCGTCAGGCCCCGCGGCAGCTTCAATGTCGGTACCCGCCAGTGCGTCTTTTAAGTCCTGATAGTAGTTTGGGTCGGCAACCACCGCGAGCGCTGCGCCAAATTCTTTGGCTTGCTCCGCCAACGCCTTGACGTTGCTATTCGCGGTCAATGCCTCAACAACGAATTGGCCAGGATTGCGCCGAATGAGGTCAATGGTGTTCGCACCAACCGATCCTGTCGACCCTAAAACTGTCACATGTCGCGGTGCGGTCTCAATTTCCGGAGCCGCCTCAATTTCGGGAGCCGTCTGGGTTAGAGCCATCTCGCAATCCAATCTTTTTCTAGTCCCCACACGGCGGCACAAAATAGCACCGCAGTCATCAGGCCATCAACTCGGTCAAACAAGCCACCGTGGCCGGGAATTATCTTACCTGAGTCTTTAACCGAAAACTTCCGCTTAAACCAGGATTCCAATAAATCTCCCATCTGCGCCGTAAAACCAACCACAGCACTAAACACCGCAAGCCCTAAGATGCTCGGCCCCTCCAAAAGAACCGCGGTGCAAGCCCCGGCAAGGGCTGAACTCGCCAAGCCACCATAAAACCCGGCCCAGGTTTTTTTTGGACTAATATTTGGTGCCAATTTTGGACCGCCGATGGCCCTACCAAATACATACGCCCCTGTGTCCGAAGACCAAACAACCGCAAATAACCAGAATATGAAATTTCGACCCAATTGATTATCAGCTCGCATGAGCAGCAATGCCACAAACGAAGTACCAATAAAGATCACCCCAAACGCCAGCCATCCTCTTCTACCAGACGGCCCCGGGGAATTTGTGGGGTTAATCGATACGATCGCTACTGAGACGGCAAGCGCTATAAATGCGGTTTCGGGATGCCCCAGTCCGACAAAGGCTACTGAGCCAATGAGCCCCGCGCACACCATTGCGGGAACAAAGCCAAACATACGGCCTATACTGATTGAGGCCCATTCCAAACCAAGAAGGTAGACGACAATGCCGACGAGGAAGAGAAAGAAACCGTCGCCGACATAGGCCGCAGCCAATACCACAGGGGCCAATACCAATGCGGAAATAATTCTTAAAGTTAAGTTTGAGAGGTCCTTACCGGCTGATGGTGCCATAGCGCCGCTCTCGTCCCTGGAACTCGATGAGAGCGTTTTCTAAATCTTCCTTGGAAAAGTCCGGCCACAGTGTATCGACGAATATCAGCTCTGAATAAGCCGTCTGCCACAACAGAAAATTACTGATGCGCTTTTCGCCGCTGGTCCGAATGAGTAGGTCCGGGTCGGGAAATCCCGACGTTAACAAACTCTCTTCCAATGCCCCCTCGTCAATATCAGCTGGGCTAATGTCACCCGCTGCCACCCGTGTCGCTAATATGCGCGCAGCCCGGGTGATTTCAGAGCGACCCCCGTAACTCAACGCGATGGCCAACGTAATGGCCGTATTTTTAGCTGTTTGCGCCTCAGCATCCTCTATTAAGTTTACGATATCGTCATCCAAACGATCCCGATCCCCAATTATTAGAAGGCGCACTCCATTTTTGTGTAAGTAATTAATTTCATTCCGTAAATAGAACCTTAGCAGTCCCATCAAGCCCCTCACTTCGTCCTCGGGCCGGTTCCAATTTTCTGATGAGAAACCATAAAGCGTCAAATAAGACACGCCTAAATCCGCAGCAGCACGCACGATCGTCTTAACTGTCTCAGCCCCCCGCTTATGGCCAGCGATCCGAGGGAGATTGCGTGCTTTCGCCCAACGTCCATTTCCATCCATGATGATGGCAACATGCGTCGGCGCTTGCACACCGCCTGAAATTTTTAATTTAGCTGCCGAAACCAGGGTCATACCTGCATAATTTCCTTTTCTTTGTTCGCCAAAGTTTCGTCAATATTCTTGATGATGCTGTCCGTCAAAGTCTGAATTTCCTGACTATAGTCGTGGTGCTCATCCTTAGAAATATCGCCGTCTTTTTCGCCTTTCTTAAGATCGTCCATGCCGTGTCGTCGGACATTTCGAACCGCAATCCGCGCTTCTTCGGCATATTTTCCGGCGACCTTCGTCAATTCGACGCGACGCTCTTCCGTCAACGGGGGGATTGGCACGCGGATCAGTTGGCCTTCGGTCGCTGGATTTAAACCAAGACCGGATTCCATGATTGCTTTTTCGACAGCCTTGACCAACCCTTTGTCCCAGACTTGAACGGTCAACAACCGAGGTTCAGGAACGCTGACCGTGCCGACTTGGTTCATTGGCATGTTCGATCCGTAAGCATCGACGGTTATGGGTTCAAGCAAGCTGATTGAGGCGCGTCCAGTTCGCAGGCCGGCGAATTCCTGGTGTAACACTTCCACCGCACCATCCATCCTACGTTGCAGGTCAGCTTTCGTCTTAGCAAAATTTGTATCCGCCACGGTCCCCGCCCCCTACTGAATTATTGTATACGTTCCGCCGCCATGGACGATTTCAGCAAATGCGCCCGGCGTGTGAATGGAAAATACCAAAATCGGTAAATCATTCTCACGCGCCAACGCAATCGCCGACGTATCCATGACTCTCAAGTCGCGGGATATCACGTCTTGATAGGAAAGTGAATCATAACGTTCAGCATCTGCGACTTTTTTTGGATCAGCGCTATAGACACCATCGACCTGTGTCCCCTTCAAAAGACCGTCGCAGCCCATTTCAACGGCGCGTAAAGCAGCGGCCGTATCAGTGGTGAAAAAAGGATTACCGGTACCACCCGCAAAGATAACCAGCCGCCCGCGCTCCATATGCCGAACCGCACGGCGCCGAATATACGGTTCGCACACCGTCGCCATTGGAATGGCTGACTGAACCCGGGTCTCAACACCTTTACTTTCCAGCATGCTCTGGACCGCCAGCGCATTCATCACTGTGGCCAGCATCCCCATATAATCGGCACTGGTACGCTCAATACTCTCAGCAGCCTCTGAAACGCCGCGAAAGATATTTCCAGCGCCAATCACCAGAGAGACCTGAACTCCCATCTCGTGCACGGCTTTGATTTCATCGGTAATACGATCAACGGTTCCGGAATCGAGTCCGAAGTCCTTTGGCCCCATCAGGGCTTCACCGGAGAGTTTTAATAAAACGCGGCGGTATTTCGGCTCGGATGCCATAAGGATTACCCGCAGAGCCCCCAATTACAGTTAACGGATGTTAAAGCCGTTCATGAAGGCAAACAACTAGAGGAACGCAAAGCCCCCGAAGCTCCCTCCTACTATGGGTTTCAGAGCTAATTCCGGGGATGAAAAATTACCCACAACCCCGAACCCGCCCAAAAACCGGGCGAATCGGGGACAAACCCAAATTAATCAACCGCCGCTTACAGCTGCGACTTCGGCGGCGAAGTCTTCATCCTTCTTCTCCAAGCCTTCACCCAGGGAATAACGAACGAACTTGGCAACACTGATCGAACCACCGGCATCGCTGCCCGCTTGTTCGATAACTTTACCGACCGTGCTTTCGCCATCAATGACAAAGGTCTGATCAACCAAGCAAGATTCTTCGTAGAATTTACGCATCCGGCCTTCGACCATTTTTTCGATGATGTTCTCTGGCTTACCGCTGTCGCGGGCCTGCTGGCTCAAAACATCGCGTTCACGCTGAACCAGATCAGGATCAAGATCATCCCGGCTGATCGATTGCGGGTTGGCCGCTGCCACGTGCATCGCCAATTGCTTGCCTGTGCCTTCTAAAGCAGCACCGTCAGCATCGGATTCCAAACCAACCAAAACACCAATCTTGCCGATGCCGTCGCCGATGGCGTTGTGCATGTAGGAAATGACCGCGCCGGAATTCACCGATACGGTCTCAACCCGGCGAAGGTTCATGTTCTCTCCAATGGTGGAGATCATGTTGGTCAATTCGTCTTCGACCGTGCGATCGCTTCCAGGGAAATCAGAAGCCTTAAGGGCATCCATATCATCCCCTGTCGTCAGTGCCAGCTTGGCACACGTCGAAACGAAGTTCTGAAAGGTCTCGTTACGAGCGACAAAGTCGGTTTCGGAATTGACTTCAACCATCGCCCCTTTGGTGCCATCGACAGCCATGCCGACAAGACCCTCAGAGGCAATCCGACCCGCCTTCTTAGCGGCCGATGCCAGTCCCTTGGTGCGCAGCCAATCAACTGCTGCCTCTAGATCCCCATCGGTTTCGCCGAGAGCTTTTTTGCAATCCATCATTCCCACGCCGGTCTTCTCGCGAAGGTCCTTAACAAGCGCGGCTGTTATCTGTGCCATTTTAATCCTCTTTCATAAGAGAAGGTTTTTATACGTTGAAAATACACATTATTTTCAATTTTTATTCAGATGCGGGAGCAGCCTCAGCGTCTTCAGGTTTAACCTCTACAGGCTTGTCTTCTTCAGCTGGTGCCTCTTCAGGTTTCGCTTCTTCTGCTGCAGCTTCCGGCTTGGCTTCTTCTGCAGCAGCTTCAGCAACACCTTCTTTGGGCAATGCTTCGGCGGGCGCTTCTTCGCTTGCACCCAAATCGACACCTGCATCGGTCATCTCTTCTTGAATACCATCAAGCGCAGAACCGACCATCAAGTCGCAATACAGCGAGATCGCGCGGATGGCGTCATCATTACCCGGTACCGGGTAATCGATTCCGCGAGGGCTGGAGTTGCTGTCGATCACAGCAACGATGGGAATACCCAACTTGTTGGCTTCGGCAACGGCGATGCCTTCCTTATTGGTGTCGATCACGACCAGAATATCTGGCAAACCGCCCATGTCTTTGATGCCGCCCAAGGACCGTTCAAGCTTGTCGCTTTCGCGCGTCAGCTTTAACAGTTCTTTCTTGGTAAGACCTTGGACCTGTTCATCAGCCAACAGGATTTCTAATTCTTTAAGTCGGCGGATCGATTTCGAAATCGTATCCCAGTTGGTCATCATGCCGCCGAGCCAACGGTGGTTGACGTAGTACTGACCAGAACGCTTGGCCGCATCTGCAACCCGCGAGCTGGCTTGACGCTTAGTGCCAACGAACAGTACCCGTCCGCCGGCTTTAACGACGTCGCGCACTGCCTGCATGCCGCGGTGCAATAAAGGCACGGTCTGCTGAAGATCAATAATGTGAATGCCGTTACGCGATCCAAACAGGAACGGCCCCATCTCTGGGTTCCAACGACGTGTGGTGTGTCCGAAATGAACGCCTGCTTCCAACAGCTGACGCATGGTAAATGATGGCAGAGCCATGTCTTTAGTTCCTCTTCTCCGGTTAAACCTCCGCGGACGTTGTCCTTTTTCAGGACACCGGATCGACTTGTCCGGCGAATTTGCGCCGGGGCCGAAAGCCCGCGTGTGAATTTGCATCAGCGACTTCGCTGTGCGGGAGGGTTAGTACAGGGTGGGTTCACGGATTGCAAGGCAAGAACGGCGATGAAAAGACAGAACTCGCGATGGGGCACTAATTAGGCAGGACTCGAACCTGCTCCACCGCCAAGTTCAGCGCAACATTATCCCCCGTTTTAAAGGTCTTTCGTCCGGCACTATGAGAATCATCTACCGCGATTAGGTGCTCCCCAACAGTGACCGCATAGCGAACCAGGTTGCCTAGAAATTCTCGGTGCTCGACTTTGCCCAAGAGTGCGACCTCCCCTTCTAAAGCATCGCCCCCCGCCCCTTGAATGGTTAAATCCTGCGGTCGGAACATGGCGGTACGATTCTCGCCCCCTTGAATGTCGTTGTCGGGCAAAGGAAGAATCGTTCCACCATCTGAGTGAAAAACAGCCTTTCCATTATCAGTCGTTACCCGTCCATTTAGTAAATTGGCAGTACCTAAAAAATCAGCGACAAAGCGATTAACGGGCTCGTCATAAAGTTCGATGGGGGAGCCAACCTGCTGAATAACCCCTTGATCCAACACAGCGATCCTGTCCGACGTGGTGTTGGCTTCTTCCTGGTCGTGGGTGACGAAGATCGTTGTAAGCTTTAGCTTACGTTGTAGTTCGAGGATTTCCCGGCGCATCTGAATTCGAAGGTTTGCATCCAAGTTCGACAATGGCTCATCAAGCAAGAGAACCCGGGGTTCGATGACAATCGTTCGAGCCAACGCAACGCGTTGTTGCTGTCCGCCTGAAAGCTGGGAGGGACGGCGATCCGCCAGATCCAACAGCCCGACCAAATTAAGTGCATCGTCAACCCGCGCGTTGATTTCTTTAGCTGGTATCTTCCGTTCTTCCAAACCGAAGGCGACGTTCTTGCGCACTGTCATGTGGGGCCAAAGGGCGTAGCTTTGAAAGACCATGCCGACGTTACGCGACCAGGGTGCCAATTTAGTTACATCATCGCCTCCAATCAGTATCTTACCACCAGGAGTAGGCCCAAATCCGGCGATGGCACGAAGCAGGGTCGATTTACCTGATCCAGAGGGACCTAAGAAGGTGAAGAATTCGCCCGGCTCAATGGTCAGGTTTACGCCTTTCAGAACCTCCGTCTCACCGAACGATAAACTAAGGTCCTCAATCACAACGTCGACAGCGTCAGTCCTGATGCTGGGTTCTAATTCGGCCATTAGATAGCTCCTGCTTGTTCTGCAACACGCACACCGCCGCTAGAGCGTTGTTTCTCAGTACGCTCAATTACACGATGTGAAACATAGGTGGCGATCCCGACGATCAGTACTGCGACAATGCCGAGCGCTGCCCCTGGCCCTCGTCCCGCAGCCGACTGCATGAATTCATAAATACCGTAAGCCAAGGGCGCGTCTGATTCCGCTGATACCAACATGATGGTTGCCGACAACTCGACTGACGCTGTGGCGAAGCTGGTAACAAATCCTGCCAGGATGCCGCCCGTCATCAACGGGACAACCACGCGCATCACGGTGCGCGACTTTGTCGCCCCAAGATTTTCAGCCGCTTCCTCCAGCATAACACTGACTTGCTGCAAGGCCGCCATGCAGGCTCGTAGCGCATACGGCAAGCGCCGGATCGCCAACGCAACAACAATGATCACCCACCACGACGCCAACGGCTTATCCACAATCGGCACGTTAAATTCAACAAAGGTCCGTAAATAGCCGATGCCCAAGACCACCCCCGGGACTGCGACCGCGCCCATGGCGATAAAGTCCAACCACTTTCGGCCCACCATTCCCGTGCGCCAAACAATATAGGCGATGGCGGTACCTAAGATGACATCAATCAAGGCCGCCAGGCCGGCATAAAGAAGGGTGTTCGAAATATACTGCCCCGCAGAACTGAACATGTTTTCATAATGCGCGAACGTGAACGCGTCCGGAAGCACACTATATGACCAAACGGTTCCAAATGATAATAGCCCCAAGCCAATATGTGGCGAGAGAACCATTCCTAAAATAAGAAAGATTACCGCATAACAGCCAATTTTTTCCCAAGGCTTAAGGTCGCGCTTCATCAGCCCCCCGCCGCCTTTTTGGACGGTGGAATAATCTTTGTCCTTGAGCGCCAAGAACGACACCCACAGAGAAAACAAGGAAAATGCGACCAGGATCACCGAGATTACATACCCCATCGGGTCGGAAATACCGATCGACGAAATTCTCAAATAGGCCTGGGGGGCGAGCATGTTGTTGATGTTCAACAACAAGGGGGTCGCTAAATCATCAAACACCTTAAGAAACACCAACGATGCCCCGGCGACATAACCGGGCATTGCCAGCGGGAAGACAATCCGGCGAAACAGGCGCGTCCCACTGGCCCCCAGGTTTTGCGCAGATTCTTCCATCGCACGGTCAATGTTCAACAACGCCGCAGATAGATTTATCAAGATGAACGGAAAGTAGTGGATGGATTCAACTAAAATGACGCCATTCAGCCCCTCCATGAAGGGGATTGTGAAACCAAACCATTCGCTGATCAGCAGATTAACCGAACCGTTCTCACCAAACAGCAGCAACATAGCGACTGCGCCGACAAACGGGGGCATGATCAAGGGGACAATGCCCAATGTTTGTATGAGCACCGCGCCGCCGAAATTAAACCGAGTGGTGAAATAGGCCAATGGAAGCGCTATGAACGTCGCCAACACCACTGACATGGACGCGACATAAAGCGAATTCAGGAACGATTCCTGGAACAGAGATGTATTAAAGAAATCAACGAAATTGATCAGCGTCAGCGCCCCGGTATTTGGGTCCTGGAACGCGACGACAACGACAGTCGCAACGGGAATGATCAAAAACGTGACCAAGAACAGGCCGATGGCCAGGCCCATTGCCGTCACGCCAAAATTACTGCGCGAAGAAGAATTCAAGCCATCCCCTGTATTTTAAGAATTAAAAAAATAACGGGGCCCGGTTTAATCCGGACCCCGTTTTTAGCAAGAACACCTCTACATAGAAGCCGCTTTGTCTGCCAGTGCCTTAGCCTTGGCATAATTGGCTTTGATCTGCGTGTCCCAGGCTTGTTCAAATTCCGCCTGGCGACCGGAGACCTTGGTGGTCGCCTTCTTACGCTTTTTCTTGAAGATCTTATTGAAGCTCTTTTCGCTGGCCTTCGACGCATCAATCGGCGTCATGGCGACCAGCGCCCGGGCTTCGGCAATCATCTTCGAAGCAGCCATGTTGGATTTACCCATCTGCTTCTTTTCTGCCATTTGGATCGCCTTGGTGGCAGCACGAAGATCATTCAACCGATACGTTACCATCACATCAAATAGAGAATTGATGACATTGTAGCGGCCTTTTGAAAGGCTCAGGTCAAACTTCACCGCAGCCCCAATTGACTTGTCTTTGAAGGGATTTGGAAAACCCTTTGGTGCTTTGGCATAGGTTGCGGGATTAACCGGCAAGCGCCTGATCTTCGGGTTCAGAAGAACTTCCTGACCTTCCGGCGATAGGAGGTACTCGATAAATGCACCCGCAGCTTTCTTGTTTGGTGCATTTTTAACGATGGCGATGTTCGCGGGCACCAACGTCGTGACCTTTGGATAGACGAAATCTACTGGAAATCCGGAAGCCTGTGACGACAAACCAAAGAAGTCGATAACAATACCGATACCGAATTGGCCTGAATTAACCCCATCCGGCACGCCAAAGCTACGTGCGGTCACAGTTTTGAAGTTACCGGCAATGCTTTTCATCATCGCCCAGCCGTCTTTCCATCCCTTACCCTGAAGCAACGTCTCAACCGTCAGGTGCGTGGTGCCCGAACGCGACGGGGCGCTCATGCCGACGTGGCCGTGATAGATCGGCTTTTCCAGGTCCTTCCAAGAACTCGGCACCGGCAATTTCTTGGCTTTCAAGTAGCGTGTATTCCACATGATGCCATAGCCGGAAGCAGCGAAGCCTTTGTAATACCCCTCAGGGTCATTGATTGGGAAGGAACCAACTTTCTCTGGAATTCCTTTAACCTTCACCTTGTATTTTTGAAGCAGCCCATCGCCCTTCAGAACCTCAAAAGCGTCAGGTGCCGATGCCCAAAACATATCAGACGTGTTGTTCTTGGCGGTTGCCTGCAAGTATTTGATACCAGCAGTCGTCTTCTTCTTGAGCATTTCAACCTTGATGCCGGTGGCCTTGGTGAAGGCCTTGCCGACGGTAACAGTCGTGTCCGGTGGATACGACGTGACGATGACCAACTTTTCAGCGGCCAACGCCTGAGTTGAGACCGCAAGAGAAGTAACAAATAGAGCCGCACCGGTAGCAGCAAATATGCGACCGTGTTTTAAGACTGTCATAGATTTCCCTCCCGAAAATTGCCCGAATTGTCTAATTGAGGCAGGTTTTAGAACGACAACCCCGATATCCACTGAATAGTTGAATTAAGGACCCAAGGCGAACATCAAAAATCGATATATTACCTTATATTAGCGTAAAACACCGGTCAACGATCAAAGGACGATAACACCAAAATAGAGGGTGGTTCAGGCTTAAACTTCACCAATCAAGCGTGCCGTTTCTGAGGCAAAGGTTTCAGTCGAGCCTGAGCCGCCGAGATCACGCGTACGAGACGAACTGTCTTCTAGGCAGGTATCCACAGCGGCCTCTATGCCTTGGGCCGCCTTGTTCAGACGATCGTCGCCACCACGCCCGCCAATCCAGTCCAGCAACATTGCGACCGACAAGATCAGGGAAACAGGGTTCGCAATCCCCTGCCCTGCAATATCCGGGGCTGAGCCATGTTGAGCCTGAGCAACCGCGAAGTCATCGCCAGCGTTGAGGGATGCTGCCAACCCCAGTCCCCCAGAAAGCTCTGACGCCTCATCCGAAAGGATATCGCCAAACATATTGGTCGCGACGACGACGTCAAACCTTTCGGGAGAGCGGATCAGATGCGCCGCCATGGCATCGACCAGTTCTTCTTCGTACTCAGTAGACGCATTGGCTTTGGCAACGGCCCGCACTTCCTCAAGGTAAAGACCGTCTGAAATCCGCAGGACATTCGATTTATGGATCGCGGTTACCTTTTGACGCCGCCGCGCCGCCAATGCGAACGCCTGTTCGGCAATGCGTTTGGAGCCGATCCTTGTGACCTTCCGGACTGCAAGCGCAAGTTCACCGGTCGGCATGAATTCGCCGTTACCAACCACCATGGTCCGGTCCGCATAGAAGCCTTCGGTATTCTCACGTACGATCACAAGGTCCATGGGACGCCCGGTTGGTGTCGCCACCCCTTTACGTGATTTGGCGGGGCGGATATTGGCGTAGAGATCAAGCTGTTTACGAAGAACACCGGACGGATTAATCCCACCCTCATCACTCGGCGGATAGTCATTATGAGATACCGGCCCCAAGATTACGCCATCTACAGCCTTGGCTGTCGCAACAACCTCATCCCGAATGGTCGTGCCGTGCACTTCAAGCGACGGAAACCCTATTAAATCTTCGACGGTCTCCAATGGAAATTCGTACCGCGCCTGGGCCGCATCAAGAACGACGCGCGTGGCATCCATGATTTCAGGACCAATGCCGTCACCCGGCAGAATAAGTAATTTCATTATTTCCTCACTCTGAAGGCAATTGTTTTTCTTTCGGCAGCGACATGTAGTGTTTTGCGATGCCGCCGGGGGTGGTTAGAAAGATTTCGTCTCGGTGCGCAACAATATGCTCCAAGGCCCGGCGCAAATGATGCAATCGATAGGGCTGCCCCATGATAAAGTGGTGAAGCGAGTACGAACAGACCGAAGGATATTTTACCGACGACTTAAGGTTCTCATCAAACTGATCAATCATCATGTCGGCGAATTCGGGCGCAGTGGTGCGCCGGAACACCATCGCTGGTTGATCATTTAACTCAAGTGGATACGGCACAGCCAAGATCGGGCCCGAACGGGTCCGCGACCAGAACGGCTGATCATCACAAAGCCCCCAATCCAGTACATATTCGTACCCTGCTTCCTTGAGTATGTCCGCCGTAACATTGGACGGGGTCACATACGGCGATAACCAGCCTGTCGGCGCAGCGCCTTCGTTCCGGGTAATGATGTCGGTGACCGACCGCACCATGGCGGTTTCCTCCGCCTCCGTCATCTCAGACGGCTTTATCGAATTCGTATCCCCATGACCGATAATCTCATCGCCCCGTTCACTAAAGGCCGCCAAGGATTCCGGGCAATGGTCATAAACCGCGGTGTTGGTTATGACGCCAATCGGAATTTCCAATTCGTCAAACAAGTCCAACAACCGCCATACCCCGACCCGGTTCCCATATTCGCGCCAAAGGTAGCTGCGATGGTTAGGCGCCGGCGTCGGTCGATCAAGATCAACCCCCCCTTCGCCAAAAACAAAATGCTCCAAATTTATAGAAACATGAACCGCCAGCCGCTTCCCATCCGGCCAATCAAAATCAGGACGAGACCGAAGGCTGGAATAGGGAAACCGGTCGAGAGAAGGGAGTTGGGGCATGAATATTTATCCAATTTTCATCCAAAGTTAGCAGCCAAGATTTGGCCAAGATTTTACTGACGGTAAAAGTCATGCATCTTTTATGAAGGCAGTCAAAATTAAATTTCTTATGTATTGGAAAAGGCTAGAGTCGAGGAGACTTCGGGTGGCAGAAGCCAAAATGCGGCGCGTAAATTTGCAGCTAGATCATAAATAGCGCCTAGCAAGGTTCTGTGGTTGAAGCTGAGGTCACATCCAAGTACCAATCCACCCCCCAAATGAAATGAGCTTTAGGTCGTTCGAATTTCTTCAAGAAACGAATTTACAACCCTATTAAGTTGGTCAGAATTATCAGACAATTTCTGCGACGTATCGTTCACGTTATAAGAGACCTTCCGTGATTCTGCGGCAACGTCCGATAAGGTCTGTGTATTCGATGACACTTCGGAGGTGCTGTTCGATACAGTGGCAACGGATCGAACAATTTCCTGCGTCGCCGAGTTTTGCTCCTCGACAGCTGCCGCGATTGCTGTTGTTACCTCTTCAATTTCAGAAATCGTTGTGCCGATAGAATCAATCGCTTCTGCCGCATCGTTTGTTCTCGCTTGAACCGTGTCGATTTGCGCTTTTATCTCATCGGTCGCCTTCGCCGTTTGGTTGGCAAGATTTTTAACCTCAGATGCCACCACGGCAAATCCCTTACCCGCATCGCCCGCTCGCGCGGCCTCAATGGTTGCGTTTAGTGCAAGAAGGTTTGTTTGCTCCGCAATGTCTGTGATAAGTGCGACGACCTCTCCAATCGCTTGAGCCGCGGTGACGAGCCCCCCAACTGTTTCGTGTGCATCGTGCGATTTATCAACGGCGCCTTGTGCAATTGAGGAGGCGTGACTTACCTGCTGACTGATTTCATGGATAGAACTGGTTAATTCTTCAGTCGCAACGGCAACGGTAGAAATACTGGAGGAAGCCTCTTCGGAAGCACTTGCTAAATTCTGAGATCGATCCCGAGTCTCTTTCGCCATATCTGACATGGTTTCGGCAGCCGATTTCATATCCACTATATCTACCGAGACAGCACTAAGAACAGATTCAACGTTGCTACCAAATTTTTGAGTGACGCTCTCACGGAAAGTACTAATTTTTGCGCTTTCTTCATGTTGACGAAGTTGCTCAGCCGTCAGATCCTCAGTCTTAATCAGGCTATTTCGAAACACCTCAACAGCACGTCCAAGATCCCCGAGTTCGTCTTTACGCTCTTTTCCAGGAACATCCACACTGTGATCACCATTTGATAAGGCCCCCACAGTTCCAATAATGCTTTGAAGCGGACGAACAACCCCAATCGTTACAAAAATTCCGACTGCGGAAAATATGACGGCGATGACAGCCAAGATTCCAACCGAGACAGAAAGTGTTGAATTCGCCCGGTTAATGTTTTCAAGCTCGTCGCTCAAACTCTTGAGTTTATCTATTGTCAGTGGTTCAACGATTGCACCCAGTTTATCAACTGATTTTCCAATCGCCTCAGCAACAGCGTCAAACTGGCCCATCATTTTGTTTCCGCCGACGGGCCCGCTATCAATATAGGACTGTGCCATGCGCTTGCCTGTCGTATAGAACGGCACAAAGTTCTCTTTTAGCTGATCAAGCGCCTTGATAACCTGTGGCAGTTTAAGTTCCTGGGCCGCGTTTTTAGCTTTATTATAATCTTCATCAAATTTTTTGGCGAATTTCGCCGCTTCATCAAATCCATCATTCAGCCCGTCCTTGGCACGGGTTGCGGAAATATCTGTAAGCCACTGCTGAACTTGAACAACATCCATCTCAATGTCTTTAAAAGAGTTAATCAAACGCAAATTAGGCCCCGCAACTTGACGAGATAAATCTGATGCAGAACGGAGGTCAGGTGACTGGTTGCTGATTTGGACAATTGTCGGAACTGAGAGGCCTAAAATAGCGATAAGAATCGCGCCCATAACACTGTACATTTTACCGCGAACTGTTTGAAGCATAGACACTTGAATCTCCTTGTGAGTCACCTGTTAACATTTGAGACCTGACTGGAAACGACAGATTGAGAGAAAAATTTTGGGAAAAGTTGAATTAAGCCTGCTTAAAACAAAACGCCATCTCTAAAATCTAGTCACACCCAAACCCCGATTTTTCTGAATCAGAAGTCCCCAGACATTATTTTGGTACCGAAAAATTTTTCGCCACAACTTTTTTGTGGTTTCTTCGGCTAAACTTCTTGAATCTCTGAGATGCCGGGAATCGATCGTATATCGTTCAGGATTTGTGGGGTGATAGCGTATTGCGTGCCGATATCTATTTCGACCTCGTGCTCTGGGTCTAGATGGGAGACGACTTTGACGAAGCCTCGGCCTCTTTGGCCGTTGCCGAGAACAGATTTTAGGTCTTGGAGAGGTTGCGAGGTTTCTAAAAAGACTTTTAAACCACTGGCGGCGCGGGCGGTGACTTGGTCGAGAGGTTCAACGCCATGGCACAGAAGCTTGAGCGTATCGCCATCAAATTCGGCGCTGGCCCTGATAGAGATACAACAGCCCGGTTCCATGTCATCGCGGGATTTGGTGAGGACATCAGAAAAGCACGTCATCTCATACATGCCGGACGCATCGGAACATTTTATAAACGCATAGCGGTTGCCCTTAGCCGATGTCCTTTCGCTGCGCGATACGACAGAGCCTGCCATGTTGACCGGGCCTGCCATTCCCGTTTGTAGAATCTCCGCATAGGATTTAGCACCAATGCGCTCCAAGCTTTTGGCATAGACATCCAACGGATGGCCCGACAGGTAAAACCCGATGGCATCAAACTCTTCGTTCATCCGATCCATCTTTGGCCAGTCGGCAATATCTGGAAGGTTCAGTTGCGCTGTCGGTGCTTCTTCCGCCCCAAACAATCCGATCTGATTGCTGGCGCGTTCTTGGGCCGCCATACTGGCCTGACGGACAATCCCTTCCGCTCCCTCAATCAGCACCCGGCGATTATCGTGGATAGGGTCCAAAGCACCGGCCCGGACAAGATTTTCAAATAGGCGCTTGTTCACAGACTTTGAATCCAATCTGTTAATAAAGTCCGGCAAGTCCTTGTATTTACCGTTTTCCTTGCGCTCATCAACGATGGAGTCCATGGCCGCCTCGCCGACATTTTTGACCGCAGCCAAGGCGTAGCGAATCCCCAGGTTTCCTGAACTTTCTTCCGTTTCGACCGTGAAATTCGCGGCTGATTCATTGATGTTTGGCGGCAGTAATGGCGCGCCAAGGCGTTCCAATTCCTGACGGAAAACGTTCAGCTTATCGGTATTAGTGAGGTCCAGAGCCATCGACGCCGCCAGGAACTCAACCGGGTAATTGGCCTTAAAATACGCTGTCTGATACGCCACCAAAGCATAAGCTGCCGCGTGGGATTTGTTGAAACCGTAGCCTGCAAACTTGTTGACCTGGTCGAAAATTTGCGATGCTTTACTTTCGGGTACACCCTTGTTTTTAGCCCCATCAACGAACACTTGGCGCTGCGCATCCATCTCTGCCTGGATCTTCTTACCCATGGCACGGCGCAGAATATCCGCACCGCCCAGAGTATAGCCGGCCAGTTCCTGGGCAATCTGCATCACCTGCTCCTGATAGATGATGATACCGAAGGTTTCCTTCAGGATACCTTCCAGGGTCGGGTACATGTAATCGGGTTCTTCTTCGCCGTGCTTCCGTCGGATGTAGCTTGGGATATTCTCCATCGGGCCCGGACGGTACAGCGCCACCACAGCGATGATGTCTTCAAACGTGGTCGCCTTTAGCTTTTTAAGCACGTCGCGCATGCCGGCACTTTCCAACTGGAACACACCAACGGTTTCAGCACGGGCCAGCATCTCAAAAGTCTTCGTATCGTCCAAGGGCAGGCTCGCTAAATCAACGTCGTTGCCCCCTTGGCGTACGAATTCCAAGGCTTTGGCGAGCACAGTCAGAGTTTTCAATCCGAGAAAGTCAAACTTCACCAACCCAGCCTGCTCAACAAATTTCATATTAAAACCGCTGACCGGCATGGTGGAACGCGGGTCGCGGTACAGCGGGATCAGGTCATCTAATGGCCGGTCCCCAATCACCACGCCTGCCGCGTGGGTTGAGGCATGGCGGTATAGACCTTCCAAACGCCGCGCCATACTGACCAAGCGGCTGACCATCCTGTCTTCGGCGATCATGTCGCGCATCTGCGGCTCGCTCTCGATCGCTTGATCCAGGGTCATGGGGGCGGCAGGATTGTTCGGCACCAGCTTGGAAATGCGATCCACCACTGGGTACGGCACTTCCAACACCCGCCCGACATCGCGCAGCACGGCACGGGCTTGCAGCTTTCCGAACGTGATAATTTGCGCCACATGATCGCGGCCATACTTTTCCTGAACGTATTTGATCACTTCGTCCCGGCGATCCTGGCAGAAATCGATATCGAAGTCCGGCATGGACACACGTTCTGGATTCAAGAACCGTTCGAACAGCAGATTGAAGCGCAATGGATCAAGGTCTGTGATCAAGAGTGACCACGCGACAACAGAACCTGCACCGGACCCCCGCCCTGGCCCCACTGGAATATCCTCGGCCTTCGCCCAGCCGATAAAGTCCGCAACAATAAGGAAATATCCCGGGAAGCCCATTTCAACGATCACGCCCAGTTCGTAGTCCAGGCGCTCGCGATAGGGTTTTCCGATCTTGTCTTTATCGGCCTCGCTCATTCCCGGGGTAAACAGTTGAAATTCAAGACGTTTCTCAAGTCCCGCCTTGGCTTGATCGCGGAGTTCGTCTTCCTCCGTCCGGCCCTCACCGCAATCATAAGGCGGCAAGATCGGGTCGATACACTCGACCTTGCAGGCACACCGTTTGGCAATGACGATGGTATTGTCGATGGCTTCTGGCAGATCAGCGAACAGTGCGCGCATCTCAGCCGCCGTCTTAAAGTAATGCTGCGGCGTCAATTGCCGACGTTCGGACTGGGATAGATACGCTCCCGCCGCGATACAGATCAACGCGTCATGGGCCTCAAACATATCCTCGGTTGGGTAGAACACCTCATTCGTCGCGACCAACGGCAGGTCGTGGGTGTAGGCCAAGTCCAAGAACGCAGCCTCCGTCGCCTTTTCCCCCGGCAAGCCATGGCGCATGATCTCGATGTAAAGCCGGTCCTTAAACCCCGCCGCCAATTCCAACAGCAGGTCTTTAGCCGCATCGGCTTGGCCATCTTGAAGCAAGCGCCCGACAGGCCCCTCCGGTCCCCCCGTTAGCAACAACAACCCGTCTGAACGGGAAATGAGATCATCGAGACCAACCTGTGGGTCGGTACAATCGTCCGACCCCAAGTACGCCTTCCCCAGGAGTTTCAGGAGGTTGCGATAGCCCGCATCATTCTGTGCCAAGACCACCACGGGCGCGCCGACATCGTCCTGCAACTTCTCTGCCGTCACATGGACCTGACAGCCAATGATCGGCTGCACGCCTTCTGGCACTGCTGCCAAGGAAAACTCCAGCGCGCCAAACAGGTTGTTTGTATCAGTGACGGCCACCGCCGGCATGCGCGCGTCCTTGCACAACTTCACCAAATCCTTAACGCGAACCGCGCCCTCGGACAGGGAATAGGCGGAGTGGACTCGAAGATGGACAAAATCAGCGTGGGACATGGCTTAAAAATACCGCACTCCCAAGGGATATGTCACCAAGATATAGGGGGTTATACCGTCATTTCCACAAGATAATGCCCCAATTGTGGATAAGGCTTAGGCTTCAATCAGCTCAACACGCCCAATCCAGTTCTTCTTACGCCGGTCTAGGCGAGAAAGCTCTGATTCCGCGTCATAATCGAACGCCGATTCGGTGCCGGTGAAGGGCCCCTGATCATCGAGCACATTGACGTTCAACACGGCATGATAATTGCCCTCAATCTTTGATACTGCCAGCAGAGTCACGCCACACGTCGAACAGGTGATAAATTCCGCTGTCTTGTGGCCAAAGGCGTACCTGGAAACCTGCGAGGCATCCTTGATCGTCACATCAATCTTCCCAGCAGAGTCCGAAATCCAACGGGCGCTGTGCTTGGTGCAGAACGTACATTCACAAATCCGCGGCACGAAATCTTTCGCGTCCTTATCTGATTGGAATACAACGGAAATATTGCCGCAGTGGCATTGGCCTGGGAAATCTTGCACAGCCTACCCCTCGACCAGCTTACCGCCTTCGAGCCGCACAATCCGGTCCATTTTTTGGGCGAGTATTGGATTGTGAGTGGCGATTAACGCGCCCAGTTCCGCACCGCGCACCAGGCTAATCATAATATCGAAGACATCGTTGGCGGTGCCAGGGTCCAGGTTCCCCGTAGGCTCATCCGCCAGCAACAATCTAGGGGCCGTGACCAGGGCGCGGGCAATTGCGACCCGTTGTTGTTCCCCGCCTGACAGCCTTCCTGGGCGGTGGGTCGCACGATCACTAAGCCCCATCCATTTTAGCATTTCATCAGCCCGCTCTCTTGCTGCAGGTTTATCTAGGCCGCCAATGATCTGAGGAATAACAATGTTTTCGCGGGCATCGAATTCGGGCAATAGGTGGTGGTACTGATAGACAAAGCCGATCTTTTCACGGCGAATTCGCGTGCGTCCTTCATCGCCCAAAGAACTACCTTCCTCGCCACAAACAATTACCCGGCCTGAGGTTGGTGTCTCAAGCAATCCAGCTGCATGAAGTAGTGTAGATTTGCCAGCACCAGAGGGTCCGACCAGGGCCACGATTTCGCCTGCTTCCACTTTTAAGTCCGCACCGGCCAAGACGTGCAGATCATCGCTTCCTTGATGGAAGGTTCGAACGATGTTGTCTAAATGCAGGACCACGTCACTCATAACGCAACGCATCCGCAGGATCGATCTTCGACGCCCGCCAACTGGGATAAAGCGTCGCCAGGAACGTCAGGATCAGTCCCATCAGAACAATTGCAATAACTTCCCCAGCCTCCACTCGCGCCGGCAGTTGGGACAGAAAATAGATTTCAGCAGCGAATAAGTCTGTTCCTGTAAGCCCTTGAATCCATTGTCTTATGGTTTCAATGTTCAAGGAGAACGAAAGGCCCAGAACGACCCCTGTCAAAGTCCCAATCACACCGACACTGGCCCCGGATAAGAAGAACACCCGCATCACCATGCCGCTTGTCGAGCCCATGGTTCTGAGAATGGCAATATCTTTGCCCTTGGTCTGCACCATCATGATCATGCTTGAAACGATGTTGAACGCGGCGACGACGATGATCAGGGTCAGGATCAAGAACATGACGTTGCGTTCGACCTTAATGGCGTTAAAGAAACTGGCGTTGGCTTGTTGCCAATCGTGCATCCGGCCTTTAAACCCCGCCGCCTTCATGACCTTTGATTTGAGATGATTTACCTTGTCCGGATCTTCGACAAAAATTTCCAGATTGGAGACACCTTTGCCGGTTCTGAAATACAATTGTGCGGCTTCTAAGGGTAAGAAAACAAACCCCGAATCGTATTCATACATGCCTATATGATAAAGCGCCGCGACTTTATAGGCGCGCATGCGGGGCATGGTACCAAACGCCGTGACGTTGCCCTTGGGTGAAATGAGAGTGATCTTATCGCCAATGGTCACGCCCAGGCTGCGCGCCAAACGATCCCCGATGATTACGCTGTTGCCGTTGAAGTTCCCGAGAGTGCCGGCCTTGATGTTGTCTGCCAGCATGCTGCGCTTGGCCAAATCCTCAACCCGAAGTCCACGAACAAGAGCACCCTTGGCGACACCTCGGTTGGTGACCATGACCTGGCCTTCGACCATGGGGGTAACGGAGATAATGCCTTTGATCTTCTCAATCTTGACGGCGATTGGATCGAAATTTTTAAGAACCCGCGTTTGACCATAATAGGTCAAGTGGCCATTCAGCCCCAAAATGCGCGACATGAGTTCTGCCCGAAAACCATTCATCACCGCCATAACGATGATCAAGGTAGCAACGCCCAAGGCGATCCCAACCAAAGAGAACCACGCAATGACGGAGATAAACCCCTCCTGACGTCGAGCCCGGAGGTAGCGCATTGCCAGCATCCATTCAAAGGCTCCGAACATACGGCGTCTCCCCTCGCCTAACCTAGCAGCTTGGATAGCGCGGCTTCAGCAGAAATCTCTTCGCGCTCGCCGGTGGCACGGTTTTTCATCTCGACCACGCCGCTCTTCACACCGCGTGGCCCAATCACAATCTGCCAAGGAAGACCGATCAGGTCCATCTCAGCGAATTTAACACCTGCGCGCCCGTCCCGGTCGTCATACAGCACATCGCAGCCACCAGCCCGCAGCTTGCCGAAGACATCTTCACAAGCCCCATCACAGCCTTCGTCCCCGACTTTAAGATTGATAATCCCCGCCTTAAAGGGAGCCACGCTTTCCGGCCAGATAATACCATTTTCGTCGTGGGAAGCTTCGATGATTCCGCCCACCAGGCGAGACACGCCGATGCCATAAGACCCCATTTCCAGAGTGATCTGTTCGCTTTCCTTGCCAGAGACGCTTGCGCCCATGGCTTTGGAGTACTTGTCGCCGAAATTGAAGATGTGGCCGACTTCAATCCCACGTGCGACCAGCAAGTCATCGCCTAAAGCCGTTTCCTTACCCGGATCACGCTCTTCATCAGTGGCAGCATAGTTCGCGGTATAGGTCGCAACGACATCGCTTAAGTCACTTTCATAGTCGATGTCCTCACCGACGCTCAGGTCCAAGAACCCTTTGTGGCAGGCGACTTCGCTTTCACCCGTATCCGCTAAAATAACAAATTCGTGGCTCATATCACCGCCGATGGGGCCAGTGTCGGCGCGCATGGGGATCGCCTTCAGGCCCAAGCGTTCAAACGTTCGTAAATAGGACACGAACATCTTGTTATAGGACCTGATCGCGCCTTCTTTATCGAGATCAAACGAATAGGCGTCCTTCATCAGGAACTCCCGACCCCGCATCACCCCGAAGCGCGGGCGGATTTCGTCTCTGAACTTCCATTGAATGTGATAAAGAATGCGCGGCGCATCGCGGTAACTGCGCGCGCCGTCGCGGAATATCTCAGTTATCTGTTCTTCGTTGGTCGGTCCATACAGCAAATCCCGTTCGTGACGGTCGACGATCCGCAGCATCTCCGGGCCATAAGCATCATAGCGCCCACTTTCCCGCCACAAATCCGCCGATTGAATGGTCGGCATCAGCATTTCTTGAGCCCCAGCCGCATCTTGTTCTTCCCGAACAATCTGTTCGATGTTCTTCAACACCCGAAAGCCGAACGGCAGCCAGGAATAAATCCCAGCACTCGCTTGGCGCACAAGGCCCGCGCGCAACATCAACCGATGCGACGCAATCTGCGCCTCTGACGGGGTTTCCTTGATGGTCGGGAGAAAATAGCGGGACAACCGCTGGGCGTAGCTCATATGGATAAAAACCTAAGATTTAAAGTTGGAGTGAATGTAGGGATTGGCCCAAGGCTTGTCCATGCACGAATGATTAGACTGTTACTTAACTGAGCACCCTTCGAGACGCCGCGCACGCGCCTCCTCAGGATGAGGATTGTTGTAATTCATAGGTAATTTCAATAGCTTATAAAACCCCTCATCCTGAGGAGCGCTTTCTTGAGCGCGTCTCGAAGGGTGCTCAGCGGCACAATTCAAACAAATCATCGTCTCCCCCGAAGCACACTCCGACACTTGGCGGCGAGTTCGCCCTGTTGTCCCCCTTGCAACTCCTTGCCATTAAACGTCAATCGGCCTGTATTGATGTTATAGCGGACCTTGCCCAAGTTTATCGT
Organism: Rhodospirillaceae bacterium; assembly: GCA_018660465.1. NCBI lineage: Bacteria > Pseudomonadati > Pseudomonadota > Alphaproteobacteria > Rhodospirillales > Rhodospirillaceae > Rhodospirillaceae bacterium. The sequence continues at coordinate 25,834 of JABJKH010000072.1, read as the reverse complement.
CGCGTTGGCAATTGATCCGGACGTCTTGAACGCTTGTAACAATGAGGCACTGACCGTGACAGCCTCCGTCGCCGACGTCGTGGCGCTTGCCGATGAGGACGTCAATGCTGTGTTGGTCGGATCGGAAAGTGCTGTGGCCGACGCATCAGATGTCGTTGTCGCCGTTGTGGACGCGGTCGCTAGGGTCGAATTGCTGGTCTGTAATGCGGCCAATCGGGCCGCTTCCGTGGATGCGGCTGCCGCTGCCGTTTGAGCTGCGGTTGCCAAGGTCGTGTCGCTGGGATTAACTGCCGCTGCATCAGCCGCCAGTTGTGCTGTGACGTTAAGGGCAGAAAGCGTAGACGCAGTTGGGTCCGCCGCCGCACTGGCCGCCGTTGTCGCTGCCTGATCAGCACTTGACGCCGCACTGACTAGGGTTGCATTGGTAGGGGACGCTGCCAGCGCCGTATCAATGGCGGTCTTGGCATCCGAAGCGGCGGTAGAAGCAGCCGTCGCCGCAGCTGCCGCGGCGGTATCATCATTGTCCTTCGCCGCATCATCGGCCGCTTCACTCGCCGCCTCCGCGGCATCCGCTGCAGTTTCGGCCGCCGTCTTCAAGGTCGTATTCGTTGGATCGGCGTCCGAGGCGGTTTGTGCCGCAGCCGCTGCCGTGTTCGCGGCTTCAACCGCAGCGGCAACATTATTGGCAGCCACTTGAGCAGCGGTTGATGCGGTGACGGAAGCTGAAGCTGAATTAACAGCAGCAGTTGAATTATCCGCAAGCGCCAGTGCCGAAGCAGCAGAATCGGCGGCCAGTTTCGCCGCAGCCGCCTGGGTTTCAGGGGTCGTCGCATTTTGCGCTGCTACGGCAGCATCGCTCGCGGCCTTGGCGGCAGCGGCCAATGCGGCGTTGGTCGGGTCAAGGGCTGCGACTGTTAAGGCGTCAGCTGCTGCTTGGTTGGCATTGGTCACAGCTGTATTAACAGCACTTGCAGCTTGGGCCGCCTTTGCAGCCGCTTCGGCATCCGCCTTTGGGCCGCCTAAAAATGATCGCAAGTCTCGGGTCACGTCGAATTCGATAATGGTGGGGATTTTTATTCCGGAGCCACCGCCAACGTCCGCTGGCGGGCCTTTTAACCTACGCCCGCGAACATCAACCCCAGCCTTATAGGTAACATCGTCTCGCGCGACATGGCGGACAAGACGCCGGCAATCCTTAGCGGAAATGCTGAGTTTTTGCTGCGCCACCGCATGTTCGAGTGGCATACCCACGGCGGTCGCCAGGACGGCAGACATTACAAAGCTTCGTTTCATTCCGTGAATATACACAAGGGGGGTTAAAAAAAGCCGAATCAAATTGGCTTAATCATCGTCGCCAGGACTTCCCAAACAGAAGCTTCTTCAATGGCGGCGACACAGGGGAACGAGTCGCGATCGCTGGTCCGCAAATGGCAGCCCCAGAAGCAATGATAGCAGTCCATTTCCACGTGTAAGAATTCAGCGTTATTGGGTCGAACCTCATCAGGGTACGGCACGAAGCTGCCGAAATGTCCGCCGCCAACCAGCACCAAAGTTGGCGTGCCAAGGGCGATACCTAGGTGCGCGGGACCGGTATCATTGGTCAGCATCCCGGCGGAATGCTTAATCAAGTCCATTAGTTCCGGCACGGTCGTTTCACCGATTAAATCGACCACATATGATGAGTTAAACTCATTTTTAATCAATGCCTTATGATCGTTATCGAATGTAGCACCGCAGAAGACGACTCGGTACCCTATCGCCAATAATTTATGCGCCGTGGCGACGTAATTATCGAACGGCCAGCGCCTTCCATATTCGTTGGAACCAAAGTTCAGGATCACGTAGGGCTTACCGGATGGCACAGGTGGCGCCGTATCGCGCCACGGAATCTGAACAGGCTCAGGCTCTACGGTTCGTCCCAAAACTCCAGACAAAAACCGGTAATGCCGAATGGTCTCGTGTACCGGATAAGCCCCGGTCTCAATCACCTGAGACATGCGTGATAACGAATAGGCAAACAGCGCGTTGGTTTTAGGGCTAAGATGCGGCACACAGGCGATAGTTTTCGGTGCCCGTGCCGCCATCATCAGGCTATCCGCCATCAAGGGTTTCCGAAAAAAACTATCGAGCACCGCTACCTTGAAATTTTGCTTATACATCCAGCGGGCAATTTTAAATCGATAGAAAATTTTCTTATGGAACCGATGCTCATGGATAGAAACGACTCGGTAGTCTTTGAACACGTCTTCCGCCAACTGCCCCCAAGCATGACAACCGAGCACGGTGATGTCGCTCTTCTCAACCTCAAAGGCCGCCGCGTACCGATCAAGCGAGCGACAAAACAGAACCATGTCGCCGATCCCGTCCATGCGAATGGCAACGAGGCCGTGCGGCTCCCCTACCCGGCTTCCGAGACAGGCCAATGCCTCAATCAAGCGGAATATCCACCAGCGCACTTTGCTGGGCGCAGGTGTAGGACCGGGTCTTTGGCTCAGGCCTAAGTCTTGAACCGTGACGGTCGTTGGCTGAAAGGCATCGTTCATGGGAATCGCTTATAGCACGGGCGTTGCCCTGGACCCACGAAGATTGTAACTATGCACCCGTAAAATTCGTTAGTGGGGAAATATCGTGACAGCTGTTGTTACCGTTGAAATCGCACCTGGAGAATTGATCGATAAGATCACCATTCTGGAAATCAAACTCGAGCGAATCAAGGACGCGGCCAAGCTGGCCAATGTCCGCACTGAATGGGAAACCTTGACCGCGTCCAGGGATGCCGCGTTCGAAAATACCGACGCCTTAGCCAGGCTGACCGCCGATTTAAAGGCCATCAACGAAGACCTGTGGGTCATCGAGGATGATATCCGAGATTGCGAACGGGCTAAGGACTTCAGCGACACGTTCATCCAGTTGGCCCGCGCGGTCTATGTAACCAACGACCGACGTGCCGATGGCAAACGGGCCATCAATGAACTGCTGGGGTCCCGCCTGATGGAGGAAAAGTCCTATGCGGATTACACCTAAATATTCGCACCTTCGACTGGGAGCCCAGTGAAACTCTTCCGCCTAATTGATCGGCTTCACCGCTTCACGCGTTCGTTTGGGCCGGACCGAGGAGAACCGTCCGGCGTCCTCCTGCTAAACTGTGGCGGTTTGGGCGATACGGTTTTATTTTCCCACGTTTTGCCAAAGTTTATGGCGCTGGCGAATAAGGGGGAAACCGCCACCGTGTTGATGCGGAACGACGGAGCCAAAACGTCGTTCTTATTCCCCAAGTCCGTTTCAACGCTCACCGTGGACTTTAAGCAGCTACGCCGCCTGGGCTATCGCAAGAAAATTCTAAACCAGTTGTACCAAGCCAATTATCGGATGGTCGTGCATACGGATTTTCTGCGCCACCCAGATTTGGACGAAGCCTTAGTCGCGGCGGCCGACGCGCCGGAAACAGCCGCCATGGAACCCCGTTCCTGGCCAAAATACGACAAGGCCCTGAGCCGCAATCGCGCCCTCTATCGGCGCCTATATGGCAGCGGCCCTGCGCTTAAAGATAAAATTTTGCGCTGGAATGATTTTGCGAATTGGCTTTGCGGCATGGACAGTTCCGCCCCCAAGGCCCTCACGCCGACCGAGCAGTTACCCGAACCCGCAACCAAATCCGGTCCCCTGGTCTTAATCCAACCCTTTTCAGCGGTAAAATTGAAGCAAAGCCCGGTAGCACTTTATAAAAAGATCATTCAGGCCCTGCCAGAGGGTACAGATATCCGCCTGACCGGCGCACCTGGGGACTTGAATAGCAATCCGGACTATCGGCCCCTGCTGGATCTTCCAGGCGTAACGTTCGACGATTCGACTTTCGAAGGGATCATGCCTGCGCTCAGAGCCGCAGACCTGGTCATTTCCGTCGACACGGCGATGATGCACTTAGCCGTTGCCGCAGGTGCGCCGACCTTATGTCTCGGAAGTGCAGCTTACGTCGGCGAAATCGTGCCCTATGCGCCGGAGACCACCCCGCCCAATGTGCGGTTCCTATATCAAACAATGCCCTGCGAAGGGTGCCTCGGCGATTGCAGCCTGCCACTGGACAGAGGTATGTTTCACTGCGTCGCGCAGTTGAGTGAAGAGACTGTGTTGGCAGCGGTTAGAGAGATGCTGGAAACATGAACAAATTTTATGCGAACTATTGGGAATTTAAAGGCTACGAAACGCAAACGCTAAAGCCCAAGCATATCCGCGATTTCGACCGTGAGATATGGAACAAAACCCAATGTAATACCGACATGCGGTTTTTAGAGGTCGGCTGCGGCACCGGACAAGTTCTTGGCTATCTCAAATCCAAGGGCGCGAAAGATGTTACTGGCATTGATCAAGACCCAGCCTTGGCAGAATTCATTCCAGAAGCCGCGCAAAATGACTTTCAAGCTATTGATATCAATGAATTTCTTGCGGGTCCTGGCAAGACCGCCCGGTTCGACCGAATTTTTCTGTTCGATGTCTTGGAACATTTCACCCACGCAGATGGCCAAGAGTTGCTTAAAAAACTAAGCGGAGTTTTAGCCCCAAAGGGCGGGATTCTCCTAAAAATGCCCAACATGAGCTCACCTTGGGGCGCTCAGCATCAGTACGGCGACCTTACCCACGTCGCCGCCTACACCCCGACCAGCATTCGGCAAATGGCATTGAGTGTGGGGTTAACCTGCACGTGGTGTGGCCCGAATGTGCAGGGCAGCCCGATGCGGCGTTTTTTGGACCCTTTGTACCATGGAATTTTGTCGAAGATCTTGATGACACCTCCAGAAATTTGGACCGCTAATTTTTATGCTTACTTGGAAGACCCGTCATAAAAACCATCAGGCGCGTTCTGCCACGCCAAGTCATGCTTGGTTAGGATTCCGAGATGCACAGGACAATCGTCTCTGTGCGCCCCTGGCAGGTAGCCAATGCTCATCAGGAATTCGTTGACGATTTCGCCACCGGTGAACTTGAAGGTTTTCTTGAACAGCTTTACCCAGTCCGCCTTGGTCAACGGATGATGTTGGTCGATCCAGCCAGCGAAGCCGTCATGAGATTCTCGTAAGTTTATGATTCGATTGGCATTTTCGATAATTGCGGCGACCTTTAAGCGGTTGCGAATGATACCAGGATCAGACAACAGGCGCGCCGTTTCGGTATCGCCATAGGCCGCCACCTTATCCACGTTGAAGCCCTCGAAAGCGGCCACGGTCGTCGGGCGTTTCTTCAAAACAATCTCCCACGACAAGCCTGCCTGAAAGATTTCCAAAGCGAGGCGCTCAAGCAAGGCCGCCTCATCGGTCATCGGAAACCCATATTCATGATCATGGTAAGGCCCATGTAAGGCGTGTCCTGGTGCCGATTCACAATACGTACTCACGCGATGTTTCCTCTCCAAATTTGACCAAGCGCATTTCCTACTCTGCGCCAAGGCCCTATATATGTAGCGATGAATGATCCCGGAATTTATATTTTAAGACAAGGCATGCGGCCTTTCTTTCTCGGCGCAGGACTGTACGCAGTTGTCGCGATGGCGATTTGGCTTGGCATGTTTTCAGACGTAATTGCGCCACCGACGGCGTTTGATCCTGTCACGTGGCACGGCCATGAGATGCTTTATGGCTTTATCGCCGCCGCTGTGGCTGGGTTTCTGCTCACCGCAATTCCCAATTGGACAGGGCGATTGCCGGTTAGAGGGAGATCATTAGGGCTCCTTGCAATCGCATGGCTGGCAGGACGTATTGGTGTATATACATCTGAAACTATTGGAAATTTGGCCGCAGGGCTCCTGGATGTTTCGTTCCTGCTCTTGCTAAGCGGGTTATTCGTTCGTGAAATAATTGCCGGAAAAAATTGGAAAAATTTACTGGTCGTCGTGCCTGTGGCACTGCTCGCCACAGCGAACATCGCGATCCATGGGGGCATGATCGGGTATTGGAATGACGTGACACGAGAAGCTTTGATATTTGGATTGTTTCTGATCCTCATCTTGCTCTCCGTAATCGCCGGTCGGGTGGTCCCCAGCTTTACTCGAAATTGGCTAAAGGCGAGAGGTGCGACGCGCCTTCCTACCCCCTTTGGCCTCTTTGATAAGGCATCCATCCTTTCCGTCGTCATTCTTTTGATCATCCTGACGCTCGGCAATGACACCCTTTCAGGTTGGGCAGCAGCCATTGTTTCGATCCTCCACACAATCAGACTGGCCCGATGGCGGGGCTGGCAGTGCACGGCAGAACCTCTTCTCTGGATTATGCACGTGGCTTACGCGTGGTTGCCGATTGGGTTTGGACTGCTGGCGGTGAGTTTCTTGACCGATTACATATCCATGGCAGCTGCCCTCCACGCCCTTACGGCGGGGGCCATGGGGACAATGATCATGGCGATGATGACCCGCGCCACATTGGGACATTCAGGACGAGAACTACACGCGAACGCTTTGACAACGTTGAGTTATATCCTACTCACCCTCGCCGTCATAAGCCGCGTATTTGGAGATTCTGAACTGGCTTATCTGGTCTCTGGTGGATTGTGGATCGCGGCGTTTGGAATTTTCAGCGTTAAATTCGGACCTATCCTTGTAGGGAAATAGCGCCAGACGCCAGGGCCCAATAGAACAGCCCAAACAACACACCCGAAATCACCGTGGTAATACCAAATTTCAGCAGCAACTTCGGGTTCTTTGGCGCCCCCGCATCCATGCCCTTTGCAACATCTTCCTTATCCAGCACATCACTGGCGCGAAACATCGGCAGCACGGCGAACAGAACCATCCACCAAAAAATGATGTAAATCGCAATGCTTCCAGCAAGATCAGGCGCCATCAGGCTTCCTCCAACTCTCTCAAATTCTAACCAAGTGAATATCGGTTACGGGGCGCTTATCAACTTGACGAAAGACTCTACGGACCGCAACGCGAATGGCCTCTTGGACCTCAACATCATGCCGTCGTGACTTTGCCTTAAGCTTGGCAACTCCGGCAAATACCGCGTCCCGCGCTTCTTGATACAACTCATCACTCTCGCCATCTACTAGTAGCCCTGTCGTCGTGAATTGAGGTTCGCCAATGATGGTGCCGTCCTCATCAACGATCACCGTCACGACAGCGGAGCCATTGAACAACGACCGCGTGCGGCGGCGAACATATTCGTCTTCAACCCGGACCAAGCGGTCACCATCCAATGTCAGCCGCCCTGTTGAGACATGATCAACGACTTCTGCCGGGCCAGGGGCGAGGCGCGTCATGGTGCCATTCTCACCAACAATCGCTTGCTTAACTTGGCAGGTCTTGGCCAGTTCCGCGTGTGCGAACAGGTGGCGGTATTCACCATGCACAGGAATGGCGATTTCCGGGCGGACGGATTGGTACATGTTGAGCAATTCTTCTTTGCACGGATGGCCTGACACATGAACGAAATGATCCTTCGCTGTCAGCACCTTGATCCCGCGCCGAGCCAGTTGATTGTGCATCCAGGCGATGCCGGGTTCATTCCCAGGAATGACCCTGGAGGACAAGATCACCGTATCGCCAGATGAAAGTTCCATCCGCGGATGTTCCTCAAACGCCATGCGGTAGAGCGACGCCCTCGGCTCACCTTGCGACCCGGTACAAATGATCAAAATATTTTCACGAGGTATTTGCTTGGCGTCATCTTCGGTCAGAAATTCAGGCAAACCCTGAAGGTAACCGTTGGATTTAGCCGATTGCACCATGCGTTGCAGCGACCGCCCAGAAAGAACAACACTGCGGCTATTGGCTTGGGCAGCCTTGGCGATGGTCTCAATCCTGGCAACATTGCTGGAAAAGCAAGAAACAGCGACACGGTTTTCGCAAGTTGAAATTATCTCGGTGATAGAACTTAAAAGATCACCTTCGGACCCGGACGTGCCTTCTTCCAATACGTTGGTGGAATCGCACACAATCGCCAAAACACCATCATCGCCGAGCGCCTTTAGGGCATCATGATCGCTGACTTCGCCAATGACAGGGTCGGGATCGAACTTCCAATCACCTGTGTGTAAGATCGTGCCTGCTGGTGTGCGGATGGCGATGGCATTGGGTTCCGGGATGGAATGGGTCAGAGTGATCAATTCCATGTCGAACGGGCCAACGTTAAAGCGTCCCTTCAACGGGACCTCAATAATCTCGGCCTCGTCCAATAGCCCCGCCTCTTTGAGCTTATGACGCAATGCTGTTGCTGTGAATGGGGTCGCGTACAGCGGAACGCCCAATTCCTCCCACAAGTAAGGCACGGCCCCAATGTGGTCTTCGTGGGCATGCGTCAGCACGATGCCGTCCAGGAACTCACGCCGGTCCTCTATGAACGTCGGGTCCGGCATAATCACATCGAGCCCTGGAATGGAGCCGTTGTTAAACGTAATGCCTAAGTCCACCATCACCCAACGTTGCTTGCCCGGCGGGCCATAGCCATACAGGTTCAGGTTCATTCCGATCTCACCTGCACCCCCAAGTGGCAGGAAGACGAGTTCGTTTTCTATATCGTTCATGCGGGAAGATTTCGGTTATGGATAGAGTACAGACCCCGAAGGGTTAAATCCGGGGCGGATTCATTGATCGCATCGGTAAATTCAGCAAATAGTGGAGACAGGCCTCCCGTCGCAATGACTTTCGGCGTGATTTCCATCTCATCAGAAATCCGCTGAACCAGGCCTTCGATCAGGCTGATATAGCCCCAGAAGATGCCGGATTGCATGGCCGGAACCGTCGCCTGTCCGACGACTTTTTCAGGTCGTTCGATGGCCACACGAGGAAGTTTGGCCGCTGCCCTGTGCAGGGCTTCCAGAGAAAGATTAACCCCGGGCGCGATCACGCCGCCACAATAGTTACCCCCCTTATCGATCACATCGAAGGTGGTGGCCGTGCCAAAATCCACCACGATCAGCGGCCCGCCGAATTGTTCATAAGCCGCGACAGCACTGACCAATCGATCATCACCAACGTCCTCAGGTTTTTCCACCAGGACATTCAGGCCTAAATCTATGTTGTTTTCGCCAACGATGAGCGGTTCGCAGTCAAAATACGTGCGACACAGGGTTTTCAGCGAAAACACTGTCGCGGGAACCACAGACGCGATAATCGCATGGGTAATGTCCGAACGCTTGATCTTCGACATCTCCATCAACTGTGCCAACCAGATGCCGTATTCATCTGCCGTGCGTTCAGAGGTCGTGGACGAGCGCCATTCGCCCTTGATGTCGCCTGCGTCGTCAAACACCGCGAAGACGATGTTGGTATTTCCTGAATCTATCGCCAACAGCATAAAATTTGCCTATTCAGCACCAAAGAAGACATCGCCGGAATTGATCGTTCTCGTGCCTTCGGCGCTATCTAAGATCAAAGCGCCGCCAGCATCCAAGCCAGTAAAAACACCCGTTAGAGTCTCATTCGGCAGGCGCACAGTAATTTTCTGATCCAGACCAGCGGCAACGTCCAACCACGCCGCCCGCGCCGCGCCAAATCCTGTTTTTCGCCATTCCGATAATAATCGATCCATCTCGCCGACAAACCCTTCCAGTATTTCGGCCACCGTAATACCTTCTGTGCCTTCCGCATACAAGGAAGTAGCCGGAAATGGTGTGTCTTCGGGATGATGGGCGATGTTCACACCAACCCCTAAGACCAACCACGCGAGGGTGCCAGCGGCACTTGCTTCGGTTTCCATGAGGAGGCCAGAGACCTTGCGCCCTTCAATCAAAACATCGTTCGGCCATTTGCATTGGACGTGATCAGCGTGGCCAGAGATCACCCGTTGCAGGGCTAAAGAAGCGACGAGGCCCAGTTGTCCGGCCTCCCCTACCCCGCACTTCGGATCAAACAGCAGCGAGCAATAGAGATTTCCCAGAGGCGAAATCCATTCCCGCCCGCGACGGCCCCGGCCTGCGGTCTGGGTCTTGGCCCAAACAACAATGCTCTCACGGGTTAAATCCGCCCCTGAAGCAGCCATGCGCTTGGCCTCGGCATTGGTGCCGTCAACGCTTTCGAGTTCAATGAGACGGTAGGCTTCCGGCAGGACCGGAAGTGGCTTGGTCATCCGCCAAATATTGCCGCAGCAGCAACGGATGCGTTACCGAGGATGATAGACGGATAGAGGAAGAACAGCCCGACAACCAGTCCGGTCGCCAATAAAACGATAGATACATCTTTGGCAATCGGCTTTTCCAGGGGCTCCGCTACATCATCGAAGTACATTAGCTTGACGATACGGATGTAATAGAAGCCGCCAACGACGCTGCTCAACACGCCTAAGATTGCCAGGGTATAAAGTTCCGCCTGCATGGCGGCCAGGAAGATGTAGAGCTTACCAAAAAATCCAGCCAACGGCGGAATACCGGCCATCGAGAACATGAACATAGCCAACGCAAAGGCAACCATCGGGTGGGTTTTTGACAGCCCCGCCAAATCATCAATACCTTCGACCATCCGCTCGCCCCGCCGCATGCAGAGGATGCAAGCGAACGCGCCCATGGTCATGAACAGGTAAATCGCCATGTAGATCAGAATGCCGCGAATGCCTTCTTCAGTTCCAACTGCCAACCCAATCAACGCGTATCCCACATGACCGATGGAGCTATAGGCCATCAGGCGTTTGATGTTGCGTTGGTTGATCGCAGCAAACGCGCCCAAAATCATTGAGGCGATGGAGATAAAGACGACGATCTGTTGCCACTGATCGACCAAGCCACCGAACGGCCCGACCATCAGGCGAATGAACAGGGCAATCGCCGCCAACTTCGGCCCGACCGAAAAGAATGCTGTTACCGGTGTTGGCGCGCCTTCATAGACATCCGGCGTCCACATGTGGAATGGTACGGCGGATACTTTGAACGCCAAGCCAGCCATGATGAAAACAATACCAACGACCAAGCCAGTGGAGGGATGAGACCCCGCCTTAAATAACGCCGCCAAGTCATCGAAGCTTGTGGTGCCGGTGAAGCCATATACCAAGGACGAACCATACAGCAGCATCCCGGAAGCCAATGCCCCCAGAACAAAGTATTTCAGCCCGGCCTCAGTTGCGCGGGTGTCGTCCCGCATGAAGGCTGCCAGAACATAGAGTGATAAACTTTGCAGTTCCAATCCGACATAAAGCGAGATCAAGTTGTTGGCAGAGATCATCATCATCATGCCAACAGTGGCGAACAGGATTAGGATGCCGTATTCAAATTTGGCGGTGTTCTGGCGTTCCAGGAACCCGCGCGAAACGACAAGCGCCATAATCGAAGCCAACAGCACCAACACCTTGAAGAATATGGCAAAAGGATCGCTGACGAACATGCCATTAAAGGTTACGGCCCGGCCATCTGCCGATGGAATGGTGAGCAACAACATCGCCAAGGCCAAGACAACGACACAGACCCCAATGATAAATCGGAACGCAGATTCACTTTTGCTATAGGCGCCAAAGACCAGCAGCACCATCGCCGCACAGGCGAGGAAAATTTCCGGTAAAACCGGGACCAGATTGGGCATGTCAGCCAATGGCATTCACATATTCTCCTTAACGACCCGCCAACACTGGGCCCATTTGGGCAGCAGCGAGGCCTTTTTCAACCTGACCCATTAGGTGATCCACTGATACATGCATCACGTCCAGGAACGGGGTGGGATAAATTCCCATCCACAGCACCAAGAACACCAACGGCGCAAATACCGCGATCTCACGCGGGCTCAGGTCGAGAATTTTCTTCAAGCTTTCTTTGGTCAGCTTGCCAAAGATTACCCGGCGATAGAGGTACAGCATGTAACACGCACCTAAGATAACTCCGGTGGCTGCAAACGCCGCCAACCAGGAATCATGGGCAAACGCACCAACCAACACCAGGAATTCACCGACAAACCCGGCTGTCCCCGGCAGGCCAACACTGGCCAGCATCATGATCATGAAGATCACGGCATAGCTTGGCATTCGCTCCACGAGTCCCCCATATGCGTTGATTTCTCGCGAATGGATGCGGTCATAGACGACGCCGACAATTAGGAACAAGGCAGCCGAAACAATACCGTGGCTCAACATCACGAAGACAGAGCCTTCAATGCCTTGCTTGGTCATGGTGAAGGCACCGATGGTGACAAAGCCCATGTGCGCGACCGACGAATAGGCGATCAGCTTCTTCATGTCTTCCTGGGCCAAGGCCACAAGCGACGTGTAAATCACTGCGATAATACTGAGCGTAAAGATCAACGGCGCGAAATCAGCGCTGGCAATCGGGAACATAGGCAAGGAAAAGCGCAAGAAGCCGTAGCCGCCGAATTTTAACAACACACCGGCCAGGATCACCGACCCCGCCGTTGGTGCCTCAACGTGGGCATCCGGCAACCAGGTATGCACCGGCCACATCGGCACTTTAACCGCGAATGAGGCGAAGAACGCCAACCACAGCCAAGTTTGCATGCCGGCTGGGAAGGTGTGCTTCATCAACGCCGGAATATCCGCCGTGCCCGCATCGTAGTACATCGCCAGCATTGCCAGCAGCATCAGGACAGAACCCAGTAACGTATATAAGAAGAACTTGAATGATGCGTAGACCCGGCGTGGCCCACCCCAAATGCCAATAATCAGGAACATCGGGATCAGAACCGCTTCGAAGAAGATGTAGAACAGGAACATATCCATGGCGCAGAACATGCCGACCATCATGGTTTCCAGCACCAAGAACGCGATCATGTATTCTTTGGTCCGGGTGGTGACGTTCCAGCTGGCCAAAATACAGATTGGCGTCAGCAATGTCGTCAGCAACACGAACAGCATCGAAATGCCGTCCACGCCCATGTGGTAGGAAATATTAAAATCAGGCATCCAGGCAACGTGTTCTTCGAACTGGAAGGCGGCTGTTGAGTTATCGAAACCGGCCCATATACCAAGCGACAGCACAAACGTCGCGGCAGACGCCCAAAGTGCCGTGTACTTGGCATTGCGCTGAGAATGTTCGTCATCACCGCGAATCAAGAAGAACACAATCGCAGCGCCCACCAAGGGCAGGAACGTGACGAGTGAGAGAATGGGAAGGTTCAACATCTCCGATCATCCTCCCGACTGAAATAAATACCAGGTGATCAGCAGAACAACGCCGGTCAACATGGCAAATGCATAATGATAAAGGTAGCCGCTTTGAAGCCGCGCAACCCGCTTGGCGATATTCAGCGTGCCAGCCGCGATCCCATCGGGACCAACGCCGTCAATCAACTGCCCATCGCCGGTTTTCCAGAAGCCACGACCCAAGACGAAAGCGGGCTTCACGAAAATATTGTCGTAGAGTTCGTCGAAGTACCACTTGTTGAGCAGGAAGCGGTACAACTTGTTGAAGTTTGCCGCCAAAGCCACAGGGATCGTAGGGGCAACCTTATACAAGATGATCCCAAGCAAGATACCGACAACACCCACCACAACTGCTGAATACTTCACCCAAAGCGGCGAATGATGCGCGTTATCCAAGGCGGTGTGATGGTCGAGCACGAACAGTGCCTTACCCCAGAATTCCGTCGCGTTGTGACCGACGAACGACTCAAACGCGAACATGCCGAGCCCCATGGCACCGATCGACAGCACCAACAGCGGAATCAACATCACCTTGGGACTCTCATGAATATGCGCCATGACGTGCTCATCTGCGCGCGGCTTGCCGTGGAAAGTCATAATGAGGAGTCGTGTCGAATAGAACGCGGTCAAGAGCGCGGCCCCTAGGCCCAGCCAAAAGGCGTACATGCCAACGCCGGTGTGCGCACCAAAGGCGGATTCCAAAATCACATCCTTGGAATAGAAGCCGGAGAAAGGTGGCAGGCCGATCAGCGCCCAACTGCCGATAAACATCATCGCGTAGGTGAATTTGATCTTACCGGCGATACCGCCCATCTTCCGCATGTCTTGTTCATCGGACATGGCGTGAATGACAGAGCCCGCGCCCAGGAACAACAGGGCCTTGAAGAACGCATGGGTGACAAGATGGAAAATCCCGCCCGCATAAGCGGACACACCCAAGGCAAAGAACATATAGCCCAACTGAGAACAGGTGGAATACGCAATCACCCGCTTGATGTCGTTTTGCACACAGCCAACGGTGGCGGCAAAGAACGCGGTCGATGCGCCAACTATCGTCACGACATCCAGGGCGGTCTGCGAATATTCAAACAGCGGCGACAAGCGCGCAACCATGAAGACACCGGCGGTGACCATGGTGGCGGCGTGAATCAAGGCGCTGACCGGGGTCGGGCCTTCCATCGCATCCGGCAGCCAGGTATGTAGGCCAATCTGCGCCGATTTACCCATCGCCCCAACGAACAACAGCAAGCAGGCAACAGTAAGCGCGTGGAATTCACCACTAAACACCGTGATCGTCGCGGCAGACTTACTGCCCGCAGCGGCAAAGATCGTATCGAAGCTCACTGTTTGGAACATCACGAAGACCAGGAAGATGCCCAGCATAAAGCCGAAGTCACCGACCCTGTTGACCACAAACGCCTTGATTGCCGCCGCACAGGCGGTGGGCTTTTCATACCAGAAGCCGATCAGCAGGTAGGAACACAGCCCCACCCCTTCCCAACCGAAGAACATCTGCACTAGGTTATCGGCACTCACCAGCATCAGCATGGAGAACGTGAACAGGCTGAGATAGCTAAAGAACCTCGGCACCGCGTTGTCGTGGCTCATATAACCGACAGAATAAATATGGATCAAGGTGGCGACGAAGCTAACCATCATCAGCATGACTGAGGACAAGGTATCCAGCTTCAGCGCCCAGGAAATCTCCAACGCGCCTGAATCAATCCAAGTGAACAGATCCACCGTGTGCGGGTTATGGCCAATCACCACGTCTTTCAGAATTAAGAACGCAACAATGGTCGAAATCGACATGCCGCCGATGGTGGCGATCTGAGAGAGCCGATCAATCGTCGCCTTCTTGGCTTTGTCTTCGGGATCAACCGCCACGAAGCAGAGCGCGCCGGCAATGGCGGCGCCTAACAGCGGCATCAGGACGACAAGTGCATACATCGCTTCGTCTTATCCCTTCATCATGTTGACGTCTTCGACCGCGATGGACCCGCGGTTTCTGAAGAACACCACCAAAATAGCTAAGCCAATTGCGGCCTCTGCCGCAGCGACTGTCAGCACAAACATGGCAAAGACCTGCCCCACCAAATCATTCAGGTGGGTAGAGAACGCCACTAAATTCAAGTTCACACTCAACAGCATCAATTCAATCGACATTAAAATTACGATCACGTTCTTGCGGTTGATGAAGATTCCAAAGACCCCTAATGCGAATAAAATCGCGGCGACGCTGAGGTAATGACTTAATCCGATTTCCAGCATCAGATGCCCTTCCCTATTTCAACGTCGTGAACTTCAATGGTGTCTTCCGGTTGGCGCGCCAATTGTTCGCCAATACTTTGCTTTAGAACGCCTTCGCGCTTGCGATGGGTCAGCACAATCGCGCCGATCATCGCGACCAGCAGAATGAGCCCCGCCGCTTGGAACAGATAGATGTAATGGGTATAGATCAGATCGCCCAAAGCCTCAGTATTGGAAACTTTCGCCGCAGCCGGGGTAGGTGCCGCACCGCGCGCTGTCGCATGGGGCGCGAAGACCCAACTGCCAACAAGCGTCAACAGTTCGGCCAGCATGATCAGTGCCACCATGGCCCCCATGGGTAGGTATTGCAGGAAGCCCTGTCGCATCTCGACAAAGTTGATATCCAGCATCATCACCACGAACATGAACAGCACTGCGACCGCACCGACGTAGACCACAACCAGGATCATCGCCAGGAATTCTGCGCCCATCAGCACGAACAAGGCAGCCGCACTAAAGAATGTCAGGATCAGGAACAGAACCGAATGCACGGGATTGCGCGCACTGATCACCATGACTGCGCTGGCCACCGTGATGGCAGCGAACATATAGAATGATAGGCCTTGGATTAGCATTCTCTCTTTATTCCCTACCTATACGGCGCGTCCTGGCGAAGACGTTCGGCAAGCTCGGTTTCCCAACGCTCCCCATTCGCCAGCAATTTGTTCTTGTCGTACATCAATTCTTCACGTGATTCGGTCGCAAATTCGAAATTTGGTCCTTCAACAATGGCGTCCACCGGACAAGCTTCCTGACAGAAGCCGCAATAGATGCATTTCACCATGTCGATGTCATAGCGTGTCGTGCGACGCGAGCTGTCAACCCGGGGTTCAGCCTCAATGGTAATCGCTTGTGCCGGGCACACCGCTTCGCAGAGCTTGCACGCAATGCAGCGTTCTTCGCCATTGGGATAGCGCCGGAGTGCGTGCTCGCCACGAAAACGCGGGCTCAACGGTCCCTTCTCAAACGGGTAGTTGATCGTCACCGGCTTCTTGAACATATAGCGGAACGTCAGCGCCATACCGCACAGAAGCTCCCACAAGAAGACTGACTTTATACCTCGGGCAATTGCACTCATATTACTTATCTACCCTCACCCGGCCTTTGGCAGCATATCGAAGGCCACCAACACACCAGATACAATGGCCACACCGGCCAGTGAAATCGGCAAAAATACTTTCCAACCCAACCGCATCAATTGATCGTAGCGATACCTAGGGAACGTTGCCCGCACCCACAGGAAGATAAACAGTCCAAAGGCGATCTTGGCACCGAACCAAATCGGTCCTGGGATCATATTCAGCGGCGCGATGTCCATCGGCGGCAACCAGCCGCCCAGGAATAAAATTGCGAACATCGCTGCCATTAAGATCATGAACGCATATTCGCCTAAGAAGAACAGCGCGAACGTCATGGCAGAATATTCGACATTATAACCGGCGACCAGTTCAGCCTCGGCTTCCGGCATATCAAATGGATGCCGGTTTGTTTCTGCCAGGATGGAGATAAAGAACACCACCGCCATCGGTAATAACGGTATGATAAACCACACGTTTTTCTGCGCCATGACGATATCGCTCAGGTTCAGCGACCCGACACACAGCAACACAGTGATGATCACAAACCCCATGGAGACTTCATAACTGACCATTTGCGCCGCAGACCGCACGGCGCCCAAGAAGGCATAACGGGAATTACTCGCCCAGCCGGACATTAGAATGCCATACACCGCCAAAGACGAAATCGCGAACAGGTACAAGACGCCGACATTGATGTTGGCCAGGACCATATCTTCACCAAAAGGAATCACCGCCCAGGCAATCAGCGACAATAGGAACGTCACGCACGGCGCCAGGAGGAACACGCCTTTGTTGGCGTTCGTCGGGATAATGGTTTCTTTCAGGAACAATTTTACGCCGTCCGCCATTGGCTGCAACAGGCCGAAGGGACCGACCACGTTGGGGCCTTTACGAATTTGCATCGCGCCGATGACTTTGCGCTCGGCATAGGTCAGGTAGGCGACACCGATCAACAACGGCACGACGATCAACAGAATCTTTATGACGATCCAGAGCAGCGGCCACAGCCATGCATTCCAATGCTCCATGAACAACTCAACCATCGGTGCCTGTCCTTCCACCTGGCATCCCTTGGTCAGGAGCAGAATGCTCGCGAGAGCAATCAGCCATGGTTTCAGAGGCCCGGCTGATCGGGTCGGTGATGTAGTAATTTGTTACAGGCGATTGGAACGGTGCGCTATCTGTCGACCCGGCTTGGCCAAAGTCGCCCCAAGCGGCACGTGATACCTCGCCAATAGCACCACCAAAGACCGAATTAACTTCAACCATACGATCACGAACTTCGTTTAATGTATTGAATTTAATTGATTTCTTTAAACAATCGGACAAGGCACGAATGATCTTCCAATCTTCGCGAGCTTCGCCAGGAGGTTGCGTCGCGGCTCGTGTTCGTTGCACCCGGCCTTCGGTATTCACGTAGGTTGCGTTCTTTTCTGTGTAGGCTGCCCCCGGGAAAACCACGTCGGCGGCTTCGGCCCCGGCGTCCCCGTGGTGCCCTTGATAAATAACAAACGCGTTCTTCAGGGCATCGGTATCGACTTCGTCCGCACCTAGTAGATACACCACATTGACAGAACCATTTGCCGCACCAGCCAAAATCCCGGCGGTATTCAATCCACCCTCACCCGGCACAAAGCCGATATCCAGGCCACCGACTCGCGCCGCTGCGGTATGCAGGACGTTAAAGCCGTTCCAGTCATTCGATACCATGCCTGTCTCATCAGCGATCTTACGGCAGGCTGCCAAGACTGCAGCACCATCAGCACGGGCGAGAGCACCTTGTCCGACGATCAACATCGGACGTTCAGCATCTTTTAAGACCTGAATGAAATCGTTATCGATTAATGAATCTGGTCCGGCGCCTAGGTTCTCATGGCGATAGGTCAGGTCGGCGTTCGGGCCAACGCTGGCAATCGGGAACTTACCCAGCAAATAGCGCTTACGAATGCGGGCGTTTATGATCGGGCTTTCGAGCCTTGGGTTTGTGCCGACGAGTAACAACGCGTCTGCATCCTCAATCCCGGCGATGGTGGAATTAAACGTATAGCCGGCGCGGACGGTGGCGTCTAACGCCGTACCATCCTGGCGGCAATCCAGGTTATCAGACCCAAGCCCCGCCATTAGATCTTTCAGCGATGTCATGGCTTCAACATCAGCCATATCGCCAGCAATTGCGCCGATTTCACTGCCCTTCTTACCCTTGAGACCCGACACAGCAGCGGCAAAGGCTTCATCCCAACTGGCAGGTTTCAAAGCGCCATTCTCACGGACATAAGGCCGATCAAGACGTTGACGACTGAGGCCATCACAGGCGAAGCGAGTCTTATCTGAAATCCATTCTTCATTCACATCTTCATTAAGACGCGGCAGGATGCGGAGAACCTTTGGTCCCCGGCAATCAATGCGGATGTTGGAGCCTGTGGCGTCCATGACATCAACCGACTCTGTCTTGGCCAATTCCCACGACCGCGCGCCAAAGGCATAGGGCCGATTGGTCAACGCACCCACAGGGCAGAGATCAATAATATTACCGGACAGTTCGGAGCTCAGCGCCTTCTCTACATAGGTGCCGACTTCCATGTTTTCACCACGGCCGGTCGCCCCCAGTTCTGGGACACCGCCCACTTCAGTCACAAAACGAATGCAGCGTGTGCAATGGATGCAGCGCGTCATTTCCGTCGCGACGAGAGGCCCGAAATTCTTTTCTTCAACCGCACGTTTATCATGCGCATAGCGGCTCATGCCTTTGCCGTAGCCCATGGCTTGGTCTTGCAGATCACACTCACCACCTTGATCACAAATCGGGCAATCCAGCGGGTGATTGATCAGCAGCAGTTCCAGAACACCTTTGCGGGCTTTCTCAACAGTCGGCGTGTTTGTGTGGATGACCATGCCCTCGCCCACCGGCATCGCACATGACGCGATCGGTTTGGGCGCACGTTCCATCTCCACCAAGCACATGCGGCAGTTGCCTGCAATCGACAGCCGCTCGTGATAGCAGAAGCGGGGAATCTCGATGCCAATTTGCTCGCACGCCTGCAACACGGTCATGCCGTTTTCGACTTCGACTTCGATCCCATCAATTGTGAGCTTTGGCATATCTTCGGTATCCCTTACGCCGCCTGCTCGGCCTGTTTGGCCTGATAGTCATTAATGCGCTTTTCCATCACCGGACGGAATCGCTTGATCAACCCCTGGATCGGCCACGCTGCGGCATCGCCCAAGGCACAAATCGTGTGGCCTTCGACCTGGCGCGTGACTTCTTCCAACATATCGATCTCTTCGATAGAGGCGCTGCCTTCGACCATGCGGTCCATCATCCGCATCATCCAACCGGTACCTTCCCGGCACGGTGTGCACTGACCGCAGCTTTCATGCTTATAAAACGCCGATAGCCTGGAAATGCAGGCGATGATATCAACGGAATTGTCCATCACCATAACAGCTGCGGTGCCGAGACCAGACCCTTGTTCTTTCAAGGAATCAAAGTCCATCAGCACCTCGGCACAAATGTCTTTGGTGAGCAGAGGCACAGACGCCCCGCCCGGAATGATGGCCTGCAGATTATCCCATCCCCCAATTACACCGCCGGCATGTTTCTCTATCAATTCCTTCAACGGGATCGACATTGATTCTTCGACGGTACACGGCGTGTTGACGTGACCGGAGATGTTAAACAATTTTGTGCCGGTGTTGTTGTCCCGACCGATCCCGGAGAACCAACCGGGGCCGCGCTTGAGAATTTCCGGAACAACAGCGATGGATTCGACATTGTTGACCGTGGTCGGACAACCATAGAGCCCGACATTGGCCGGGAACGGCGGCTTCATCCGGGGCTGACCTTTTTTGCCCTCCAGGCTTTCGATCAGGGCCGATTCCTCGCCGCAAATATACGCCCCTGCACCCAAGTGGACGTGGAAATAGAACTCATACCCCGAGCCACAGGAGTCTTTGCCGATCAATCCTGCGTCCATCGCTTCATCGACGGCTTTTTGCAATGCTTGAGCTTCCCGGAAGAATTCCCCGCGTACATAGCAATACGCCGCATTCGCCCCCATCGCGAAGCTCGCAATTAATGCGCCTTCGATCAGTTTATGAGGCTCATTCCTAAGAATATCGCGGTCTTTGCAGGTCCCCGGCTCGCCTTCGTCTGCATTAATCACCAAGTAATGGGGGCGACCGTCGGATTCCTTCGGCATGAATGACCATTTCATCCCGGTCCCAAAGCCGGCACCGCCACGACCGCGAAGGCCCGATTCCTTGACCTCATTAACGATTTGCTCACGACCTTTTTCAAGAATCTTCTGGGTGTTGTCCCAACCGCCACGCGACTGGACTCCCGCCAATGACAGGTCAGCCAGCCCATAAATGTTGGTGAAGATGCGGTCTTTATCGGCGAGCATTATGACCCCTCCTTCGCTAAATCTTTGAGCGACGTTAAGCCACCCGCAGGTTCGCTGCCGTGACGATCATTTTGCGGCCCTGGCTTAGGCGAGCCACCGGCGCGAAGCACGCTCAGAATTTCCTCGGTACTCGTCTCATCCAGATCTTCGTAAAAATCATCGCCAATCTGTATCATCGGCGCATTCACACACGCGCCCAAGCATTCGACGTGTTGCAGGGTAAACAGGCCATCCTCCGTCGTCTGGCCATCGCCAACGCCCAGCACGCGCTTGCAGGTTTCGAAAATAGAGGTCGAACCACGTAACATGCATGGCAAGTTGGTGCAGACCTGAACATGGTGCTTCCCAATCGGCTTCATGTTGAACATCGAATAGAAGGTTGCGACCTCGTAAACCCGGATCGCCGGCATTTCCAACATATCGGCGATATGGTCCATCGCCGCCTGCGGCACCCAGTTGTCGTGCTGGCGCTGGGCCAAATCTAACAACGGCATGGTCGCACTTGCCTGGAACCCGTCCGGGTACTTGGCAATAATCTTTTCAGCTTCCACCTGATTTTCAGGTGTGAAGGCGAAACTATCCGGCTGTTGAAAATTTTCGCCACTCATCGATCAATCTCACCAAACACAATATCCAAAGATCCCAAGTTCGCGACGATATCCGCCAGCATATGCCCTTTCGACATCATATCGATGCCTTGCAGGTGGGCAAATCCAGGGGCGCGGATTTTGCAGCGATAGGGCTTGTTCGTCCCATCAGAAATCAAATAAACCGCAAATTCCCCCTTGGGTGCTTCGACGGCGGTATAGGTTTCACCGGCAGGCACGTGATAGCCCTCGGTGTAAAGCTTGAAGTGGTTGATCAGGGATTCCATCGAATGCTTCATGTCGCCTCGGCTCGGCGGTGCAACCCGGGAATCTGTCGACTTAATCGGTCCTTCCGGCATTTTGTCCAAGCATTGCCGCATCAACTTCACAGACTCACGGAATTCAAAGATGCGGACCAAATACCGGTCATAGCAATCGCCGTTTTTACCGGTGGCAATTTGGAAGTCCAGCTGGTCATAAATGTCATAAGGCCGGGATTTACGCAGATCCCATGGCACGCCAGATGCCCGCAGGTTCGGGCCACTGAAGCCCCAATCAAAGGCTTGCTCCGCGCTCACGCGACCAATATCGACGGCGCGTTGCTTGAAAATACGGTTATCGGTGAGCAGAGTTTCGATGTCATCAACGAACGGCACTGCCTGATCGCACCACGCATAAATATCTTCAGCCAATCCCGTCGGCATGTCTTGGCTGACACCACCTGGGCGGAAATACGCCATGTGCAAACGCGCACCACAGACCCGCTCGCAGAATTCCATCAGCAGTTCGCGTTGCTCCACGCCATAAAGCATCGGCGTCATCGCACCAATATCCATGGCGAACGCGGAAATATTAAAGATATGGTTCAAGCACCGCCCGATTTCAGCAAATAGGACGCGGACATATTGCCCGCGCTCCGGCACCTCAATCCCCAATAGAGTCTCCGTCGCCAGCGCGAACGCATGTTCTTGGTTCTGCGGCGAGACATAATCCAAGCGATCAAAGTACGGCACTGCCTGCAGATAGCTCTTGTATTCAATGAGCTTTTCGGTTCCCCGATGCAGCAGACCAACATGCGGATCAGCGCGATCCACGACCTCACCATCCATTTCCAGGATCATGCGCAACACGCCGTGGGCTGCTGGATGCTGAGGGCCAAAGTTAAGAGTATAGTTTTTGATCTGGTTCTCAGCCATCAGCTTCGTCCCCATTTTCTTCCGCTTTCTCATCACCGGGCAAGACCCGGTCCATCCCTTCCCAGGGACTGAGGAAGTCAAAGCTGCGGAAATCTTGGGTTAGCTTTACAGGCTCGTAAACCACGCGCTTCTTCTCATCGTCATATCGCAACTCAACATGGCCAGTCAGCGGGAAGTCCTTACGCAAAGGATGTCCCTCAAAACCGTAATCCGTCATGATGCGTCGCAAGTCTGGATGATCAGAGAATAAAACACCCAGCAAATCCCACGCTTCGCGCTCAAACCAAGCGGCAGAAGAATAAACCCCGGTTACAGACGGGACCGGCGTGTCTTCGTCGGTGCGGACTTTAACTCTAATTCTATTATTATGAGTCAGACTCAGTAGGTTGTAGACCACTTCCAGCCGCTGCTCGTCTTCGGGATAATCAACACCGCAAACGTCCATCAGTTGCTTGAACTGACAGTTCACGTCGTCCCTGAGAAACGTCATGATCTTGACCAAGCTAGGTGCACGCGCATGCAGGACCAGTTCATCTAACACCAATTCAGTTGATGTGATGTCCTGCGGCAATGCACCGGCGATATATTCGCCAAGATCCTTAAGTGCGAGATCCATAGTCCCTCAAATAACCTTCTCTCTGATTACGCGTCCAATTAACGCCTCAAAATTAACGCCAGAGTGTCCCCGTTCTTTTGATTTTCTTTTGTAACTGCATCACCCCATAGATCAACGCTTCTGCGGTCGGCGGGCAACCTGGAACGTAGATATCAACCGGCACAACCCGATCACATCCCCGCACCACTGAATAAGAATAATGGTAGTAACCACCGCCGTTCGCGCACGACCCCATGGAAATCACATACCGTGGCTCCGCCATCTGGTCGTAGACCTTGCGAAATGCTGGGGCCATCTTATTCGTAAGCGTACCCGCCACGATGATCACGTCCGACTGACGCGGGGAACCCCGAAAGACAACACCGAAGCGGTCCAAATCGTAGCGCGAACAGCCCGCGTGGATCATTTCCACCGCACAGCACGCCAGCCCAAAGGTCATCGGCCAAAGTGATCCTGTCCGAGCCCAGTTCACGACCTTATCAAGTGAGGCAACAACGAAACCATTTTCGACTAGCTCACCGCTCACCGCCTGCAAGACGGCATCCTGTTGTGCGCCAGGGGGCAATGGAAGTCCCTCCACAGGCTTGGTTTCTACTCCCATTCCAAGGCTCCCTTTTTCCACTCATATATAAAGCCGATGGTTAGAATTCCGAGAAACACCATCATCGACCAGAACCCGAATACACCGATCGTACTGAGGCTCACCGCCCACGGGAATAGGAACGCAACTTCCAGATCAAAAATGATGAACAGGATGGCGACCAAATAAAACCGGACGTCGAATTTATGGCGCGAGTCCTCGAACGGTTCAAATCCGCATTCGTAGGCTGAGTTCTTTTCTGAATCCGGGTGCTGACGAGCAACGATAAGGGACGCCAAAACGATGACGCCGGAGAGAGCAACTGCGATCCCAAGAAAAATTAGAATCGGCAGGTATTCGTTCAGTAATGAATCCATAACGCTTTCATCTATATACGAGATTCATTCGGAACGCCAACAGTTAGGTTGACGAAAAGAGAAAACAAATAACGGAAAATACGATGAGGGAAATGGCGGGAGTGACGGGACTCGAACCCGCGGCCTCCGGCGTGACAGGCCGGCGCTCTAACCAACTGAGCTACACCCCCATATGGGAGGGCTTGATTTACCCCCCGCCCCCTGGGGTGTCAAGCAATGGTTGGGGCAAGCTGAGGGTAATTCTTTAGGAAATAATGGTGGGCGGTGAGGGGCTCGAACCCCCGACATCCACGGTGTAAACGTGGCGCTCTCCCAACTGAGCTAACCGCCCATTATTTGAACTCAAAGTATAGCAAATTTTACCGACAGAAAAAGGACCGAAGCGATAATTTCAAGACTATAAAATAAATAGAGCTATACAAAAAATACGCCGACCGCACCCCCGGAATAATTCCTGAGGCACAGTCGGCATACTTTAAAGACTCGAAAGAAAAACGACCGTTTAGTTAACGGCGTCCTTCAATGCTTTACCGGCCTTAAACTTAGGCTGGTTAGAAGCTTTAATTTGAATTGCTTCACCGGTACGTGGGTTACGACCAGTTGTGGCCTTCCGTTTTGCAACACTAAACGTTCCGAAACCGACCAAGCGGATTTCTTCTTGTTTAGCCAAAGCATCGGTGATGGCATCAATAACACCATCAACTGCTTTTGCGGCATCGGCCTTCGACAGCCCGGAACCACTCGCTACATTCGCTATAAGATCATTTTTATTCAACGTAAGACCCCCCTTCTACAAGCGCCGGTCAGGCGCATAATGGCGGAAAAAAGAGACGAAACACATGTTCCGATGGCTGGTAATGTACGTCTCATTCTTCTATTTCGTCAATTGAAGATCGATAGTTTTCCCCAGAAATTTGCGGTTTTGGGGATAGTTTTCCGTTTTTATGGGCATATGGCGAACAATTCCCCCTATCACCCCCCCTTCAATACCCTCAAGAATCAAAAATCGGCCCCACTGTGGGGGCCGATTCTATCAATAAAGTACCGCAAATATCTCGGATTAGCAGTGTCCCTTAATGGGTGACAACGCCGTCAGGATCATCATCTTCGGTTTTCCCCGATATGGATGAATGATTAAGATCATCCGCTTCATCCCACTCGATCGGTATTAACGGCGAAACCAAAGCCCGCTCCAACACTTCATCAACGGATTTAACCGGCACGATTTCAAGACCGCGCTTCACGTTATCAGGAATTTCGGCCAAGTCTTTCTCGTTCTCGATGGGAATCATCACTGTTTTGATGCCACCTCTGTGCGCCGCCAAAAGTTTTTCCTTCAAGCCGCCAATGGGAAGCACCCGACCCCGCAACGTGACTTCGCCGGTCATGGCGACGTCTTTGCGAACTTCGATTCCAGTCAAAACAGAAACAATGGACGTCACCATACCAACACCGGCGGACGGGCCGTCTTTAGGCGTCGCACCTTCCGGTACGTGAACGTGAATATCGCGCTTATGGAATGACGGGGGCCTGATCCCCAAACGCAGGCAATTGGACTGCACATAAGACCGCGCTGCCTGAATAGATTCTTGCATCACATCGCCCAGTTTACCGGTTATCGT